>JBOGYB010000128.1:0-5629 GCA_050696555.1 Solirubrobacteraceae bacterium
CAACTGAAGGGGTTGAGGGACGATGGGGATATCGGCATCGTGCTCGTGACGCACGATTTCGGTGTGGTTTCAGACATCGCGGATCGAATCGCGGTGATGCAGGCGGGATCTATCGTCGAGCTGGGCGGCGCAAGCGAGGTGCTGGACGAACCGCGGCACCCTTACACGCGCGGTCTGCTGGAGGCGCTCCGACCCGCATCGCCGAGACGCCCGGTGCAAGTGCAGCGCGCCCCCTTGCTCCAAGTCGACGATCTCCGCGTGCGTTACGCGATTCACGGGCGGCGGGCGGCTCCGATAGAGGCGCTGGGGGGAGTGTCGCTGTCGGTGGGCGCGGGGGAGACGTTGGCGATCGTGGGGGAGTCGGGTTGTGGGAAGACTACGCTGCTGCGGTCGATCGCCCGGCTCGAGCAGCCCACAGGTGGAAGGATCGTGCTCGCGGGCCAGGACCTCGCGCACGCGTCGCGGCGCGAGCTTGCGAACCTACGTAGGGAGATCGGGATCGTCTTCCAGGACTCCCATGCCTCGTTGAATCCGCGTCGGAGAGTGGGTGACACGCTCGAGCAGGCACTTCGCGCGCGTATGGTTGAGCCTCCTGTCGCCACCGAGGGGATGCACTCCCACCCGGGTGCGCGGGGGGATGTAGGGGTCGAGGCCATAAGGCTGTTGGAGCGCGTGGGGCTCACCGTGGAGCAGGGCAAGCGCTTTCCCCACGAGCTCTCCGGTGGGCAGCGCCAGCGCGTGAACATCGCACGGGCGCTCGCGGGAGGGCCGAAACTGGTGTTGCTCGACGAGCCGGTGTCCTCGCTCGACGCATCGCTTCGGCGAGGCATAGTGGAGCTGCTGGGGGAGTTGCAGGAAGAGCTTGGTTGCGGGTACGTACTTGTGTCGCACGACCTCTCCACGGTGGAGGCGGTGGCCGACCGTGTGGCCGTCATGCACGCCGGGGAGATCGTCGAGCAGGGAGACGCCCGGGATGTGTTCGAGCGGCCCCGGCATTCCTACACCCAGACTCTGCTCGAGGCCAGTCCAAAGGTCCCCTCACCATCCGGTGGCGTACGATCGTCGGGATGGGCGCAGCCGACGCGACAGAGCTCCTTCAGCGCCTGATCCGCTTCGATACGGTCAACCCGCCCGGCAACGAGAGGGCGGCGATGGAACATCTTCAGGGAGTCCTCTCAGGTGCGGGCTTCGAGTGCGAACTGCTCGCCGCCGAGCCCGAGCGCCCCAATCTGGTGGCGCGCCTGCGTCCCCACGGCGCCGGCGGGGCGGCCGGCAGCGGTGAACCTGGGGAGTCCGGTCCGACGCTCTGCTACCTCGGCCACGTGGACACCGTGCTAGCCGACGCCGAGGAGTGGACACACGATCCCTGGTCGGGGGACATCGCCGACGGGTATATCTGGGGGAGGGGATCGCTTGACATGAAGTCGCAGGTGGCGGCGGAGATTGCCGCCGCCACGCAGCTCGCCCGCGAAGGCTGGCGTCCCGCCCGCGGCGAGCTGTTGATCGTGGCGGTAGTCGACGAGGAGACCGGTGGGGAGTTGGGAGCGAAATGGCTGTGCGAGACCCACCCGGAGAAGGTGCGCTGCGACATGCTCCTCAACGAGGGTGGGGGACCGTGCTTCGAGCTTGACGGGGAGCGCTACTACGGGGTGTGCTGCGCCGAGAAGGGAGTGTTCCGCTTTACCGTCACCACCGAGGGTGCCGCCGGCCACGCTTCGATGCCGAAGCTCGGAGAGAACGCGCTCTTGAAGCTCGCGCCGGTGTTGGAGCGTTTCGCGACGCGCCAGCCGGCACTAGAGCCGACAGCCGAGCCGCTTGCTCTCCTGCGGGGGATCGGGGAGGACGAGCGCGATCCCGCCGCCGCTCTACGCCGCCTCGGCGAGCTGGACTCTCGGTTGCTCACGATGTTCGAGCCGATGTTCGGCGTTACGTTCGCCCCCACCAAGGCGTCGGCGTCGGAGAAGATAAACGTGATCCCCTCCAGGGCCGAGTTGCGCGTCGATTGTCGCGTTCCCCCCGGGCTGGGCGAGCGGGAGACGCGCGCCGCCATCGAGCAGGTGTTGGGAGGGATCGAGGGCTTGCCGCTCGTGTTCGTCGACGCTCCGGGCGATGGTGCGGCGAGCGGGTTGGCGGCGGGCGCCGCGGTGGGCGACAGCGACCCCCGGCGCGGGGCGCTGTGGATCGAGTTCACCGAGCGCGTCACGGGCAACCGCTCGCCGATCGACTCGCCGTTGATGGATGTGCTGGGGGAGTGGGTCGCACAGCATGACCCCGGCGCCAAGACGGTGCCCACGATTCTCCCCGGGTTCACCGACTCGTGCCACTTCCGCGCGGCCTTCCCCGAATGCGTTGCCTATGGCTTCTTCCCGCAGCGCCATCAGACCCTGCTCGAGACCCAGGCGCTGATCCACGCCCCCGACGAGCGCATCGACGTGCGCGACCTTGCGTTCGCATCCAAGTTTTACCGCGATCTGGCGGTAGAACTGCTCGGCTGAATCCGTTTAGTTGCCGGCAGTCGACATAAGAGTGCAACTAAGCCAGGGAAGGTGAGTAGACGTAAATGCGGGCAGTGATAGCGAGTTCGTTCGTGCAGGACATCCAGGAATGGGCCTACCAGTGGTCCAGCGTCGTGATGATCCTGTTCTTCGCTGCGCTCCTCTATTTGATGTGGCGCACACTGAAAGTGATGCCGCGGGTGAAGCCGCAGCAGATAAAGCCCGACTCCAGCCAGTCGGTTGCGTGGAAGGACATCGCCGGCGTCGACGAGGCCAAGGCAGAGCTGCAGGAGATCGTGGAGTTCCTGCGCGACCCCAAGCAGTTCGAGAAGTTGGGGGCGAAGGTGCCGAAGGGGATCCTCCTACACGGCCCTCCCGGGACAGGCAAGACGCTGCTTGCCAAGGCCGTGGCGCACGAGTCGGGAGCGCAGTTCTTCGCGCAGTCCGCCGCCGCCTTCGTGGAGATGTTCGCGGGGCTCGGCGCGGCGCGTATCCGCCGCTTGTTCGCGATTGCCCGCAAGCACGAGCCGGCGATCATCTTCATCGACGAGCTCGACGCGGTGGGTGGCCGCCGTGGGAGCGATTTCTCCGGCGAGAAGGACCAAACCCTCAACCAGTTGCTGGTGGAGATGGATGGCTTTTCCACCAGCGGCAGGCTGGTGGTTATCGCAGCGTCGAACCTTCTCGACAAGCTCGACCCGGCGCTGCTGCGCCCGGGACGCTTCGACCGCCAGATCTTCGTCACCCCGCCCGATGTGAGGGGGCGCAAGGGAGTGCTCGGCGTGCACACCCGCAACAAGCCACTGGAAGACGTGGACCTCGGCCTCGTCGCGGCTCAGACGAGTGGGCTCACCGGTGCGGACCTCGCGAACATCTGCAACGAGGCCGCCATCTTCGCGGCGCGGCGCGGCGCCAAGCGCATCACCGGCGCTGACTTCGACCAAGCGCTCGAGCGCGTGATCGCGGGAGTGCAGTCTCACCGTGTCCTCAACGAGCACGAGAAGCGGGTGGTGGCCTTCCACGAGGCGGGCCACGCGCTCTGCGGGGAGCTGCTCCCATCGGTCGATCGCGTGCACCGCATCTCGATCGTGCCGCGTGGGAGGGCGCTTGGCTACACCCTCAACCTTCCCGCCGAGGACCGCTACTTGAAGACCAGGGAGGAGCTGCTCGACTACATGACGGTGCTGCTGGGCGGACGTGTCGCCGAGCAGATCGTGTTTGGTGCCATCACCACGGGGGCCTCCGACGACCTCAAGCGTGTCGCCGACATCGCCCACTCGATGGTGCACGACTACGCGATGGGGAGTGCCGGTGTGGGTCGCTCCCCCGACGGGGACGTGCGCTTGTCGGAGACCACGTTGCGCCTACGCGACGAGGAGCGCCGCGAGCTCACAGAGGAGGCGCGCAGGGCGGCGCGTCGCATGATCCTCACCCATCGCGCCCAGCTCGATGCGCTCGCCGGGGAGCTGCTGGAGAACGAGGTGCTCGACCGCGAGGCGATCGAACGGATCATGCAGGGGGTTCCGCGGCTGGAACGCCGTCCAGGCGTTGGTCTGCGAGTCGTGGCAGCCGTTCCTCCGGTCACGCCCTAGACTGCCGGGAGTGTTCACACGCATAGACCACATCGGCGTGGCCGTCGAAGACATCGAGGCCTCACTCGTGCTCTACCGCGACGCCTTCCGCATGACGGTGGCGCACCGCGAGATCGTGGAGGAGCAGGGCGTCGAGGCGGTGCTGCTCGACATCGGCGAGAACCACGTCGAGCTGTTGGCCCCGCTTGGGCCGGATACCCCGGTGGGAAAGTTCCTGGCCAAGAAGGGTCCAGGGCTTCACCACGTCGCCTACCAGGTGTCCGACATCGATGCCACGCTCAATTCGTTGAAGGGGGCGGGATTGCCGCTCATCGACGAGCAGCCACGCGTGGGCATCCGTGGGTCGCGCGTGGCGTTCCTTCACCCCAAGGGCACCGACGGGGTGCTGACGGAGATCGTCGAGCCGGCGGCGGGCTTGGGCGGTCACTGATGCCTGCCACCACCGAGAGGGAGGCCCGCTGATGGCCCCGCAGCACAAGCGCGTGAGCGTCGGTTTCCAAGGCGGGCAAGTGCTTGCCCTGCGAGTCACCGGCGAGCAGCTCCAGGAGCTCTACCGATCGCTCGGCGACGGTGGCTGGCATGAGCTGGAAACCGAGGACGGACCCGTGCGGGTGTACCTTGGTCAGGTCGTATATGTCCGCGTGGAGGATAGCGACCAGCGCGTCGGTTTCGGTGCGTAGGGATGTCCCTCGATGAGCGTCTGCTGCGGGTGGCTCGCACCCGCGGGCACACCCCCGCGGCTGAGCATGTAGTGGCGAGCTTCTCGCTACTCGGCGAGCACGCCGGCATATGGCTCGCGTTGGGAACCATCGAGTGGATGGTGTCGAGAGGAGAGAGGCGGGCACGCTGGCGCCGTGCTACAGGGACGGTGGCGGCCACCTATGCCGCCAACACTGTTCTGAAGCTCGCGGTGCGCCGCCGCCGCCCACAGCTCCCCGGTCTGCCGCCGCTCACGAGCACCCCCACGCAATACAGCTTCCCGAGCGCCCACTCCTCCACTTCGTTCGCGGCGGCCCTCGCGTACAGTCGTGCGGGCCTGCCCGCCGTCCCGCTCTACGCCCTGGCAAAGTGTCTGGCGCTGTCGCGCTTGTACCTCGGCGTGCACTACCCCTCCGACATCCTCGCGGGTGCCCTATTCGGCACCGGGACAGCGGCGCTCTTCGGTCCAAGTGCGTGGGCTCCCACCGGCGTGGGTTTGGCGGATTCGATGGGGGGTGCCGTCACATGAGCACGCGTATCGGCATCGTGGGGCTGCCCAACGCGGGCAAGTCCTCGCTCTTCAACGCCCTCACAAAGGCGGGGGCGGAGGCCGCCAACTACCCCTTCACCACGATCGAGCCCAACGTAGCTGTTGTGCCCGTGTTGGATGAGCGGCTCGTGGAGGTGTCAAACACGGTGGGAGCGTCGAACATCGTGTGGGACACGATCGACTTCCACGACATCGCCGGTCTCGTCGCCGGGGCTCACAAAGGCGAGGGATTGGGCAACCGCTTCCTCGCCAACATCCGCGAGACCGACGCGATCGTGCACGTTGTGTGTGCC
>JBOGYB010000129.1:0-5621 GCA_050696555.1 Solirubrobacteraceae bacterium
TGTACACATAGACGACGTCGAACTCGTCGAGGAGGCACTTGCGGAGTCCGTCGGCAGTGTTGGAGTCGATGTAGCCACCGTTGGAGACGAAGGCGACGATCCCCTGATCACCGATCCGGTCGGAGGCCCAGCGGATGGCGCGGATGTAAGAGTCGTAGAGTGAGTTCTTCAAGGTGGCGGTCGACCTGGCGGCATACGTGCCCTCGATGCGGGCGTCGAGGGTGGGATACTTGAGGTTGGCGTTGTCGTCGTTAGCAGAACTCTGCCCTGCCGAGTAGGGCGGGTTGCCCACAATCACGCGGATCGGCGTTGCCAGCTGGCGCAGCACTCGTTCGTTGTTCTGAGGGAAGATTAGCGAGTCAAGCGAGTCATTTTCCTCATGCATTTGGAAGGTGTCGGTTAACACTATCCCGTCGAAGGGTTGGTAGCTACCGCCCGCGATGCCGTGGAAAGTAGCCTCGATGTTAACCGCGGCGATGTAGTATGCGAGGAGGTTGATCTCGTTTGCGTGCAGCTCGCCGGCGTACTTCCGCAATAGGTTCGCGGCGCTGATGAGGCCGGACTGGAGCAGTCGGGCGATGAAGGTGCCGGTCCCAGTGAACGGGTCAAGGACGTGCACATCCTCGTTATTCAGGGACGAGCCAAACTCGGTACCGAGCAGGTGCTCGACCGACCGCAGGATGAAGTCGACGATCTGGATGGGCGTGTAGACAATACCGAGAGACGCGGCCGCCTTGGGGAAGGCGGTCTTGAAGAACTTCTCGTAGAGATCATTAATGATCTTCTGCTTGCCCTCGGCGTTGTCTATGTCGGCGGCGCGCAGCTGCACGGAGGCGTAAAACTTCTCCAACGTCTCGGTTTCTTTGTCAATGCCCTGCTCGTCGAGTGCGTCGAGCATGTCTTGCATGACCAGGGAGATCGGATTATGGCCGGTGAAGTCATAGCCCTCGAAGAGCGCGCCGAAAACCGGTTTCGTGATGATGTGCTGGGCAAGCATCTCGATCGCGTTCTCGCGAGTGATGCCGTCGTTGAGGTTGGCCTTCAGACCGGTGTGGAACCGGTCGAAGAGATTCCCCACGTCCAAGTTAGGGTGCTCCAGGAGCGCCTTAATGCGACTCTCGTGGCGGGCCGCAATCTCAGCGATGTCGCTTGCCCAGGTTTCCCAGTAGCGACGGTCACCGACCTTCTCGACAATCTTCGCGTAGATCGCGTCGCACCACTCATCAGACCACGACAGCGCGAGCTCACCCTGCTGATAGTTGCCTTTCTGCTCGGGTTCCCTCTCATGCTGGCCGGTACCGCCCACGCCGATAACCTGAAGCTGGGCGTCCTTGGCCCGATTGAGCTCGATCTTGTTGACCATGGCGTTGAAGCGGTCGTCGTGCGCTCGGAGTGCTTGTAGGACCTGCCAAACGACCCGGTAGCGCTTGTTATCCGCAAGCGCCTGCTCAGGCGGCACATCGGCGGGTATCCCGATCGGGAGGATGACGTAGCCGTACTCCTTGCCAGCTGGCTTACGCATGACCCGCCCCACTGACTGCACGACGTCGACAACAGAGTTGCGCGGGTTGAGGAACAGCACCGCATCGAGTGCCGGGACGTCGACCCCTTCGGACAGGCACCGAGCGTTACTGAGAATCCGGCAGACATTCGAGCCGTCGGTCTGGTTGTCCTTGAGCCAATCGAGGAGTGCGTTGCGCTTGAGCACATTGAAGGTGCCGTCTACGTGCTCGGCTTCGCAGGTAAGTGGGTTGTCCTCGTTGGAGTTCGCCGCCAGTTGGTCAGTCACCTCCTCGAACATACGGACGATCTTCTGGGAAACTTTTATGTTCTCCGCAAATGCAACGGCGCGTCGCATGGGAACGGTGTTTGCGTGGAGCCTGGTCTGATCGAGCTCGCGTTTAGCCAGTCCGTTCCAGCAGCCCACGATTTTCGCAGCATCATCCAGCGTGAGTTCGTGGTTCTCATCAGCTAGGAGAGTCTGGAACTGCGCGGACACGGACTTCTGGTCCACTGCGAGCACCAGGACCTTGTAGTCCGCGAGCAAACCCTTCTCGACCGCTTCACCGAACCCCAGCCGATGCAGCTCGGGCCCATAAAGCGACTCATTATCCATCGAAGCGATCGGGACGTTAGCTTCTGCCGCTTTAGACTTGCTCGCGTCGTCGTACAGGCGGGGGGTGGCGGTCATGTAGAGCCGCTTCTTGGCCCTCAGGAACCCCTGGTCGTGGACGCGGACGAAAGCGGACTCGTCCTCACCGACGAGGGTGACGCCCGTGGTGCGGTGCGCTTCGTCACAGATCACCAGCTCAAACTCGCCCAAGCCGGCTCTCTGGGCATCCGAAACGACCTGGATCGACTGGTACGTGGAGAAGATCACCGTCATCCGCTCGTCGGATGACGACTTGTTCATCCGCTCCAACAGCTTGGCCACGCTTGTGGTCGCAGGCTCGGTGAGGTCGATCACTCCCATGTCCTCGGTCTGTCGTCGGCCGACACGGACGTCGGAGCACACGGCGAATGGGCGCAGGCTTGCCGAGGCCTCCTGCATCCACTCCCGCAACGCCTGAGACAGAAGGCTGATCGAGGGCACAAGAAAGAGCACCGAACCACCGGCTCCAACCAGCTCCTCGGCGATCTTCAAGCTCGTGAAAGTCTTACCGGTGCCGCAGGCCATGATCAATATTCCGCGGTCGACCTCGCCGAGCCCCTTGCGGACGTGTTGCAGCGCTCTCTCCTGATGCGGCAGTAAAAGCTTGGGCCCTTTGGTTGGCATCACCGTCGGTGTCGACCAGGAGAAAGCATCCCACTCGATCGTGGACTCAGACAGCCAGGAGATATCGAGCCGCTGGGTGGAAATCTGCTGATCTACTAGAGATTCCTGGGCGTGCTTCGACCACTTGTCGGTAGTCGACACCACGATCCGGCGCGAGAAGCTCGTCTTGCCCGATGCGGTGAAAAAGGAATCGATGTCGTGTTTCTGCACAACATACTTGGGTGCGTAGAACTTGCACTGAATCGCGGTCAGCTCGCCTGACTCCCGATCGGAAGCAACAAGATCGATACCCGTGTCCGGTCTACCCTCGCGTCCAGGCCACTCCATCCACAACCACACGTTGTCGAACTGCCGCGCCCACTGTGGGTCGGTCCGGAGATAGCCCTGGATCAACCGTTCGAACTTGTCACCCTTGTCTCGCTCGTCCAGCGCAGCCGACCGCAACTCGGCAAGGACGTCGTGAATCGTCGCAGACACAGCTGCATCTTGCCTCAAGATCCAGAAGTTGGTGCGAAGTCTGCTAGATCCGACGCAGTGTCTCAACAACAGCAGCTTCGGGTAGGTCGCGGTTGCGGCCCGGTCGGGCTGGTCACGGCTTCGCCCGGTTCGCCCGAAGGAGTGATCAGGGCGAGGTAGACGTGTTCCGTGGTGACCTCCGCTGAACAAGCAGCAGTACGCAAAGCGTACGCAAGCTCCTCGCCGCCGTTCGGCTCGGAAAGCCACCACGCGACGGCATCAACCGATGCGAGTCGCTGTAGCGCAGACAGGTGTGCCTCCCAATCGCCAAGAAGTGCCACGGCGGTCAAGCGTTGCCGGTTGGGACCACGCGTGAGCCACGGGCGGATCGCATGATCGGCTCGTCATGATCGCCGAGCGCCGCAGCGGCCAACTCCAGCGTCCGTGACAGCAGCGCCTGTTCCGCACGCTGTAGCGGGTGTTAAGCAAGCACCAAGTGAGGAGGACCAAGATGCGGAGGGCCATGCGGAGAACCAGGTAGCCGGCAACCGGTCCAGCGGGCGGGCGGCGGCCGCCACGGCGACGGCGGCCGGGCAATCCGGCGCGGCATCGGACCTTTCTTACCGGGAATCGGGTGAAACGCCCATTAGATGCGAAAATGGGCAGCGATCCGCCGAGATGCATGGTTTGCTCGCTCCGGCCGTAGTCGGGGTCACTCTGCCTCGGCAGAGGGCTGCCGACCGTTCCGCGGCCTAAGGGCGGGCGGGCAAGCCTCTCGACAGGTGCGAGGCGTCGCCCAGTCTCAGGGCTCGACGGCCCCCGCGTCCACAGGTTCGGCAACGTCACCCGCTACCGCACGGTCCTCGGCCGTCGCCAGCTTCGGGTGCTCGGGGAAGGTGAGTGACCGGAGGCCGGGGAACCACATCTTCGGCGACTCTGCGGGCTCGGCCGGCACTGCGGGTGGCGGGACGACCGCGTCGGTTGCCCTCCAGGAAAGCTTGGTCTCCGTCGCCCCTGGATTCGTGGTCCCCACCCAGACCACCGGCCGGCCCGCTAACGACGCCTCTCCCGCCCCGTAGACGCGGCCGCCGAGCCGGGCCACAGTGAGCATGACTTCGTCCTGCACGAAGGTGAAGTCGCCCCAGATCTCCAGCCCGACGATCAGGTGCAGCGTGCCGGTCTCGTTCCGCTTCAGGTGGTATCCGAGGCAGCCGATGGCCAGCCCCAGCTCGAACATCTTGACCTCGTCGCGCTCCGGGTGGTGGTGTGCCTCGACGCCCAGCCACTTGCCCACCGCTTCGAGGTGGGCCGCTTCCTGGGCCAGGTACGCCAGGGGTCCGAGGAGTAGGCCCTCCGCGTCGTAGATGTCGGTGTCCGGCTGGCCCGTCACCGAGATGATCTCACCCTCGTCCTCAGGGACGTGGAGGGTGCACCGGGTCGGGTCGTACTTGATCGAATCCACGTACAACCGCTTCACTACCGGCTCGCCGTCGATCGTGACGATCTCGGGTTGGAGCGCCTCGACTTTCCCCTCCTCCAAGCCGACCCGGGTCAGCGCCTTGCGGCTGAAGCCCGCCCTTGACACGAGCACCAGCTTGTTCGTCGGCAGCCTGCGGTGCTTGTCAATCTGCTGCTCCACCCACTCAACGGACGCGGCCCTGCCCTTTTGGTTGACCTCCAACGAGATGACGACCCGATCGCCGTCAGCCTCGGCCTCGACGACGATGTCGACCTCACGAGGCCCGAGCACCGGGTCATGCAAGAACTTCGACTCCGTGACGGTCACGCCAGGCCCGGCGTAGTGCTGGCGCACCAGGTGCACGATCGCCTGGAACGGGGTCGTCCGCCTGGGCATCCCGGAAAGGATAGTCCACTGCCGCATAGCGGTTGTTGGCCGTCAGCCCGGCCACCCTGCATCGGACGGGTGGTGCAGCGGATCAGGAAGAAGCCTCGTCGTCATCATTTAGTTCGTCGGATGGGGTGATCAGTGTGAGATACACGTGTTCGGTCGCGACCTCCGTCGCGCAGCTCGCAGCAAGCAGTGCGTAGGCAAGTTCTTCGCCGCCGTTGGGTTCCGAGAGCCACCACGCAGCGGCATCGACCAGGGCGAGGCGCTGCACCGCGGAGAGATGCGCCTCACGTTCACCCAATACCGCCACGGTGGCCAGGCGTTGCCGATTAGAGATAACCCGCGAACCGCGAGGGGATCGCACGATCGGCTCATCACCGTCACCGAGAACCGAAGCGGCCAACTCCAGCGTCCGTGAGAGGTCCAGCTCGTCCAGGTGCGGCCGGGTCGGGCGGAGGAAGATCCGCGACACCGACGTCCATTCTTGCAGTACCCGGGCGACTGACCGAGCACGCCAGGGCGCCAGCCGCAGTACCACGC
>JBOGYB010000130.1:0-5609 GCA_050696555.1 Solirubrobacteraceae bacterium
GATTTTGGACCGCGGCGTGACGGTAGCGCTCGTCTGAAAACAGCCGGGCCAGATCCATCAAACTCGCGCCGGGAACCTCGCTCAAAGTTCTAATTCCGAGCCGTCCGAAAATTTCCGAGCGAATGCCCCAATCTGGGAACATCGCCTTGAAGGTGCGGATCAGGACGTCCGCGCGGACGTCCGGGTCACCGCCATGCAGGACGTCCAGGCCAGCGACGGCGCGAGTGTCATCGCCCGCATCAAGCACCACGATCCGGTCGGCGTGCTCGGGCTTGACGCGCTCCAGAATCGTGGTGAGCAGATCGCCCTTCGGGTCGATTACCACACCGCCGTGACCGGACTCGATCCCGCTGAGGATCAAGTTGGCCAGCACGACGCTCTTGCCAACCCCGCTCGGCCCGATAACCAAGACGTGATGGGTGGCGGCCTCATCCGAAAGCGCCACCGGACGCTCACCATCCGAGTCCCGGCCAACCAACAACCGCCGCCCATGCCGGGGAACATGGCGCGGTACCAACACCTCCCGTGCCGCGCCGACCTCAACACCAGGCACCGCAACATCAGAACCAAGCGGCCAGCCGGTGATCCCCAATAGCTCCGCCGTCGACAGCCACCCCGACGTGCGAGTGGTGCGTGGCTGGGAAGCCAAGGTGCGATTACCGTGCTCGCGGGTGATACGAACACCGCCCACCAAACCCCGACGACTGCGCAGCACGCTTTCGATATGGGAGGCCAGCTCCCGCGCCCGACCGGCCTTTGGTGAGCGGATCAGTACCAAACCCGCCGTCCTAAACCCCGGCAGACCGGTCTTACGCCGCCAGGCGCGGTCAACCTCACGCTGCCTCTTATCCGGGTTATCCGGCTCTCGCCGCACGCGAGCGCTCCCCGGTCGTAGTGCCAGCCGCACAACCACCGACTCACCTCCACTCAAACTCGCTAGCCCTGAAAGCAAGGTTCTGGAAGCCGCCGTCGCGTTCTCGGCCACAAACACGCTCGGAGTCGGCACAAACAAACGCAAGCTCAACCTGGCCGCTCCATCCGGTGACAGTGGCGCATCAGTCACACGTAGGCTGGGGATGCCAGCGGTCATAGTTGACAGAACCGAGGAGCGCACCGACGCTTGAACCCACAGAAAATGAGCGATCCGGCCGTGAGTAGCCTCAACTTCGAGGGTAAGCTCGGTGGTATGCGGCAACCCGGACAGGCCGTCCAGGACCGCGAACGCTCGCAGCGGTTCCAGACCAACCGGAAACCGCAAAGCCAGTCGCACCCGATCAGCCCGCATCGCCTCGTCACGGCGATACTCATGCCACCACACGCCGCCGAGCATGGCCGAGCCGCCGGTGGCTGCCACCACAGCCGGTATGAGGTCACCGTTCAAGACGGCCGCTCCCGGCGCTTGGCTTTGGCTTTCTCCTCGGCTTCCCTGCGTTCGCGCAAAACCCGCTTCGCTTGCAACCAAAAAATGAGAGCGAGTTGCTCGGTGTCGATCTCGCTCTTTCTTACTCCCTTAACTTTTATACGGCGCGTCATAGGTAATGCACCTCCTTTCTTGTTACTTCATGTGTTCGTCCTCCTTGACTTACATTTAGTATCCCGAACAAAAACCGAACACAATATGTCGAGATCTCCAAATTCACCCACTCCGCTCCGGTGATTTATTGGCAGTCTGCACAGACGACTGCTAGCGCGTGTACCACCACACAGCCCGAGCAACAAGGCCAAGTACGCCTAGCGCGACGAGTGACGGCGTGATCCGTGGCAACACCGAAGCAAGCGCGCTCATTAGCACGACCGCCACGATCCCGAAGACGACCGCCCGCTCAAGCATGTTCACGCCGCTCTGGCAGGTGAAGCAATGCGTTCACCTTGACCGGACTGACATTGTGGCGGTGAGCAACGGCGGCGATGGCCTGCATACGGGACAACCCGTCGGCCTGCGCCCTGATGACTTGATGTTGTAGCGACGCGACGATCTCTCGCCCAGTGTTTGGTGGGGAACGCATTCCCCGAAGTCTCCGCAGACCCTTTCGCCACAGCTAGGACTCAGCCACTACGATTTCGCGGACAATGTCGAGGCAGTTGCACGCAGCGATTACCGACGCCATCCAAGCCCTCGCAGAAGGCCAGGGAGCGACGCTTGCGGCTATCTCTACCCAGGCCGACCTCGTGGCGCTGGGATGTGTGGTGGCCGAGGCCAGCGACCACGGACGCACCACACCGCCGCAGGACGTAGTCGCTGGTGTCGTGGCGCTGTTCTTGGAGGAGGCGGCCAACTCGCTGGAGGAGCAGCCCCACGCGGGCACCACACCCAACCGCGCGGCGGCGGCGCGGGGGCAGTCCTGGGCCTTGAGCCCGGTACTCAGGGCAAGCCGCTTCGCGGGCGTCGTGGTCAACCAGGCAGAGTGCCGATGATCGCTGACAGGCTGGCCTATGAGCCGGCCAGCCTGTTCAAGCCTCGCCAAGACGGAGGGAGCCCCTTCGATGCCTTGATCGAAGACATTGCCGAGCATCTTCTCAGGCGCGAGGTGGAACACAGAGTCACCGAGCAACGAATGGCACAACGCGCCCGCCGTTCACCATTGGAGTCGGCCATGCGTGTGGACTGGCTTCCCCGGTTCGAGCGTTACTACACCATCTGGTCCTACGTCGCCGGGGTACGCAACGACCTCACAATGGCGCTAGCCAGCCTCCACGGTGACACACCTGGCGACACCGATTATTTCGTGCGCAAGTCGCTGTACTACCACGCCTGTTTCCTCACCGAGCTCGAGCGGTTTACCCGCGACCGTGGCGGGCTGTGGGTTCTTCCCGATCCAGCCGCCGAGCAGACCGTCGCCGATGCGGTCTGGATGATTCGCAAGCCGACACCGCTCACTGAATTTGATGAGTCCATACTGCGGCTCGCCATAGCCGGATGGGGCGAGATAGCCACCTTCGTGCAAGCCACCCACACCGACACTGCCCTTGTAAGTCTTGTGGACAGGTGGCGGGAGTGGATCGGATCGTGCGGGTGCCACGACCCCGAGGAACCGCAGCAAGAGTGCCAAGTGCATCGGTGCCTTAGTTGGGTACAGGCATTTATGACGACGCTCGATGGGCAGTGGGACCTATTGGCGGATTGGTATGAGGTGCCGAGGCCTCAATCTGTAGTCCCTACAACGAGTTGCTAAGACTTTCGAGTATGAGTTGCAGGACTATACCCACAACAATTATTACTGTGAGCGTTACAACCCAGTCCCATACATCATCAAAAGGCATTAACGGCGGCGGCGGCGGAACCGGAGGCGAAGGAGGAGGAACTAGCGACGGCGGCGGCGGAAACAGCGCTCGGATTATTTGGCGAGATAGCGATGGAGCAGGCGGGAGCGGTGTTGGTTGATGAGCGGACTGTGGTGGAGTAGATGGGCGTGGAGCGGTAGGCCGTGGCGGTGAGGGCTGCGGTGGAGATGCGACAGGGGTCCCAACGGCTGGGCCAACGCCGCAAGCCGGGCACTCCGAGCGCCTCCGCATGGGAGCTATCTCCAGTGCAGCAAGACGCCGTTGTATAAAGAGCTGCCGTGGTCTTGGGTCATCGCGCGATACAGCAAAAAGGCCTGCATACACTGATGCGCGATCGAGCACGCCGAAGCTGAGATGCACCGCAAGCTGGAGCACCGCCAGCGTGTCAGCGTTGAGCGCCGTCACACCACGCAGCCGCTCGTCCGTTGGACGAAAGCCATCCCAGCAAAAGAAACAAGAATTGCGTGAACTCCTCTGGACGAATACCTCGCCACCATTGTCGCCGTAGAGTGCAGGAACTACAGCCGGTATATCCAGGGCCAGGGCTCGGCGCGCAATACGACGCTGGGCGTCCCGATCGTCGGTCGCCGCGATAATAAGGTCAGCGTCTACAAGTAGCTTATCGAGGCCCCCATCGGACAACGAACTGTCAATGTAGCGGGGCAATGCCTCCGCGCGCAGCGTCGGCACCTCGTCCGCTAGGTAAAGCGTCATCGCTTCGGCCTTGTTCGTGCCTAGATATTGCCGAGTCAAGGCGTGGCGGACAAGGTTGCTCTCCTCCAAGACATCGCCGTCCACCATTCGTAGACGACCTACTCCACCGTTTGCAAGCTCTCGAGCGATCTGGGACCCTACCGTACCGACGCCAGCAATCATCACTAGCTTGGTTGCGAGCAGCGAGATATTGAGCCGGCCACTTACACGAGCGAACTGTTCGGGCGGTACGGCCATTGGCAAACCTTGTGGGCGGCTATTGATATTTGTATAGATAGTTGTAACATTGTAGATAATTGTTAATCGTCGGCACCCACTTTACAAATTAAGCGTGGTGTCGGTAGGGGAAACGTAGCCATGACAGAGGCTCGGGAAGGTCAAGGGGGCCAAGAATGGAAGCCAGGTAAGGCAACGGAGCTAGACGATCATCTAGCTCAGCGTCGGCTGACCCCAGAAGAGATGGATGAGCGGCGCGGCGGAAAGCGCCCAGAGCTACAGCTCCAACGCGATATGCCTGCTGTGGAAGTTCGTGAAACCACCAAGGCACAAGAGGTTTTGACGCGACTTGAACAAGAAGATACCCACGTTATTGCGTTACGCGATCCCAAAGCTGGGGTCAAGGCGGTGGTAGTCGGTGGAGCGATACCTAGAACTTGCAGCGACCGAGTTGGCAACCGATCCCTTCAACAAGGAGGGGAAACCTGATGGTCGCATTACTCCAACCGACGCGGCTTTTGCAGCGTCATATGTAGAGCAGGTTGACCCGGACGCCACGTGGGTTTATGCGGGCGGGCGGAAGCCGGGTTAATGTCTCCCACGCCACCGCATCTGCATTGGATAGCCACTTAGCAAGCTGCTTCTAGTCCCAGGTCTGCACGGGTGCTTGCTGCACTGTCTCCGACGAGCTTAAACGCTTTACTAGCTTGCCGTCAGGGGTACCTTCTACATCGCCGCCGCTTTCGGCAGCCGCCTGCCGCTCCCTGATCTCGGTCGACGTGAGAAACCGCGTGCTGAGATTCTCATCTAGCTCAGTTGCCTTGCCCATCGATACCTCCTCCAAAATCGAATTTGTTGAAAGAAACCAGAATAGCGCCGTCATGGTAGCGATGGAGTTGCTGTCTGCCAAGAGCACGACCGCGAGTCCGTCTGTGCGCCTCGTTCAAGGACGAAGCACAAGCGCTGACCGCTGCGTTTGCGCGTTGCGGCCATCGGGCCTGAAGTATGCCGTGGCGACGACCCTCATAGTTCGCACTCTGCGGAGCAGCTTCCGCCCAGCAGCGGTCAAATGCAGCGTGAGTGTGCTGCGCTTCGCAGCCGAGAAGGTGCGAGTGCCGCTGGCGACCACAATCGACTTGACGGTGCGTCGGCTGGAGTGAGTCGTCGTGCTCGTCCAGCGTAGGCTCAGGACGCCGGGTTCTGGCGCATCGAAGCCCAAGGCGTAACGGCCGGTCTTGAGCAAGCGGGAGATCCTGTGCGTCGTCTGTGATTTCAAGAACGCTGTCAAGGCATCTAGGACGGTCGCCGTACGCGATCCGTGCTGGCCGTCCTGCCCGCCTCCACCTGAGCCGGTGTTGCCGCCGGTGGAGGAGCCTCTACCGCCGCCAGTTCCAGGC
>JBOGYB010000131.1:0-5553 GCA_050696555.1 Solirubrobacteraceae bacterium
GAACTCGCCGCCTTGCTTCTCGGTCAGGTACAGGTTGCCCCACGCCTGCCCGCGAATCATGATCGGCACGCCGAGAAAGCTGCGCATCGGCGGGTGCCCGGCAGGGAACCCGTAGCTTGAAGGATGCTGCCCCACGTCTGTGAGACGCAGTGGCTCGGGCTGTTCGATCAAGGCGCCGAGCACACCGCGTCCGCGCGGGAGGTCGCCGATCGCGCGATGGGTAGCGTCATCGACGCCCAGGGTCAGGAACTGCTCGAGCCCGCTGTGATCGTCGTTCAAGATCCCCAAAGCGGCGTAGCGCGCACCCGTGATCTCGCGTGCGGTCTCAAGGACACGGTCAAGCACGGCCCGCTGGTCGAGCTCCCTCGTCAGAGCCCGGCCTACGTCAAGCAGGCGGCGAATCCACGGCTCCTCGGAACTTGTGCTCATCTGTAGTTCAGAGGCTACTCGTAATCCGCACGGTCAGAGACTGTGGGATTTCCCTGATTGACCGGGCTTTCTGCGGCCTACGCTCCGCGACAGTACCGATCAACTGAAGGGCCATCCCAATCCGCTCCGTTCGTGTCCCCGAGTCCTGGACCAGTGCTTTATTCATGCAAGGGCATCCGACAGAAGACAAGCCGCGCTGCGCTCGCTGTGGCGACGTGATCGGCGCCTATGAGCCGATGATCGTGGTCATCGACGGAGAGCCACGCAAGGTTCCCAGGGGTCCTGAGCGGGACAGCGACCAGCAGCTCGGCGAGCGCTACCACCACGACTGCTACCCCTAGACACAGACAGGCACGGCCTCGGCGAATTGAGGGGTCCGAGGAAACTCCTAACCGTCGCGCTGGTCTACTGCGGATGACGCGCCTGCGGACTCCTGGGAGTCTCGGGGCTAAGCCAACCGCCATCTGAGCGTTGGCCTCCAGACCATCCATAGGAAAAGGAGGAAGTAATGGGGCTCCCATCCAACTTCAGCGAGCTGGCGATCAGCGACGTGATGCACTACGAGATCGTCGACTGCCCACCACAGACCCCGCTGCGCGAGGTGGCATCGCTGATGGCCGAGCACAACATCCACTGTGTGGTGGTGGACGGGCTTGCACGCGGTCCCCACGACACCGAGCGATTCGTTTGGGGGCTCGTCTCCGACCTCGACCTTATGCGCGCCGAGGGCGCTGGTCGCCTGGAGGATGAAGCCGGCAAGATCGCCTCGACCGAGATCGTCACGGTCAACCCAAACGAAGACATCCAGCGCGCCGCGCAGGTGATGGGCGAGCACGACTGCTCACACTTGATTGTCACCGACACCGAGTCGGGCCGCCCGATCGGCGTCGTCTCGAGCATCGACGTGGCACGAGCGCTCGTGTGGGGTCCGCGACCGTCGGCCGAGCTGCCGGCTCCGTAGTTTTCCCTTCCCGACGACGGATTTCCTCGACTGGCAAGCCCAAAACGCAAACGTAAGCTCCCGACCATGAACAGCGAAACCACCCATTCAGAGAAGCGAAACGTGCTGGTTGCCGGCGGCGGCGTCGCCGCGCTTGAGACCGTCCTTGCCCTGCACGAGCTCGCACCCGAGCAGACCGGCGTGAGCGTGATCGCCCCCAACGAGGACTTCTTCTACCGTCCGATGAGCGTCCGTGAGCCGTTCTCCTACGGCGCCGCACAGCGCTACCCGCTCGCTCCGATCGTCCGCGACGCCGGCGCCGAGCTGATCGCCGACAAGCTCGCCTGGGTCGACCCCGAGCAGCGGGTCGCCCACACCGAGTCCGGCGCAGAGATCGAGTACGACGTGCTCGTGCTGGCACTCGGGGCCAAAGCGACGCCTCGATACCAGCACGCGATCACGATCGACGACCGCCGCATGGACGAGATCCTCCACGGGATCATCCAGGACGTAGAGGGCGGCTACCTGAAGAGCATCGCCTTCGTCTCACCTGGCCGGATGGCCTGGCCGCTGCCGCTGTATGAGCTGGCGCTGATGACCGCCGGGCGCGCGTATGACATGAACGTCGATCTGCAGGTGAGCATCGTGACCCCGGAGGACAGTCCACTTGCGATCTTCGGCGCCAACGCGAGCAGCGCTGTCGCCGCCGCGCTCGCGAGCTCGAACATCAAGGTCATCACTTCCGGCTACGCCGAAGTTCCCCGCTCCGGGGAGGTCACGATCAACCCCGGGGACCGGCACCTGCACGTGGACCGCGTGATCGCGCTGCCCGAGCTCTACGGTCCCTCAGTGCGCGGCATCCCGCTGAGCGAACACGGCTTTCTGCGCGTGGACCAGCACGGGCGTGTGCTGGACGTGGAGCACGTCTACGCGGCCGGGGACGCCACCGAGTTCCCCGTCAAGCACGGTGGCGTGGGCTCACAGCAGGCCGACGCGGTCGCACAGTCGATCGCCTCGCTCGCGGGCGCCCCCGTCACAGCCGAGCCGTTTCACCCGGTAATCCACGGGATGCTCCTGACAGGCGATAAGCCCCTGTATCTAACGGCTCGCATCACCGGCGGACACGGCTTCAGCTCAGAGATCACCGACACGGCCACCTGGTCCCCGCCGAGCAAGATCGCCGCGAAGTACCTGGCGCCCTACCTGCACGCGCACGACCACGAGAAGACCACGACATGACAGACACAGGACCAAGCGCGCAGACAGATCGCTCCGGTCGCGAATCAGGGCCCTGCATGGTCCTTGGCTATGACCGCAGCGAGGGCGCGCGCCATGCCTCCACCTGGGCGGCAAAGCAACTGCTCTCCGGCGGGAAGCTCGTGATCGTCTACGCCAGCCGGGGCCAGCATCTACCGCCGGCACCGCTCAGCACCCAGGGCGAGCGCCACGATCTGGGGCGCGCGATACTGGACGAGCTGATGCTCGACGGCGATGAGGCGCTGCTAGACATCGACCTCGAGACGGTGCTCTCAGACGATGATCCTGTGAGTGCGTTGATCGACACGGCGCGCAGCCACGACGCTCGCGCGATCGTGATCGGCACCAAGCATCACTCTCGGCTACACGAGGCGCTTGGGACAGTCACGACCGAGCTGTTGAAGACTTCACCCGTACCTGTCATCACTGTGCCGATGGCCGCCGAGCTCTCGCGGCAGACGCTCACGCAGTCCGCCGTCGAAGGGTAAGTGCCCCTAGTGCGAGCGCGATGAGCGTCGCGCCGACAATGACGCAGACATCGAGTGCCATCTCCTCGCCCAGCGCACCCGAGCGGGTCACGCGCGCCAGCGCGTCGTAGGCATAGGTGAGCGGCAGCGCGCAGGACACCCCATAGAGCACGCTGGCCATCTCGTGCCGATCCACGAACAACCCGCACAGGAGCAGCTGGGGAAAGATGATCGCGGGCATGAACTGGACGGCTTGGAACTCGGTGCGGGCGAACGCGCTCACGAACAGGCCGAGCGCCATGCCGAGCACAGCGTTGCCGACCGCGAGCAGCCCCACGAGCCAGGCTCCGTGCGGGGCGTGCAAGCCGAGCAGCAGGAACCCGACAAGGCACACGAGCACGGCCTGCAGCGCGGCGAGGAGACCGAACGCGATCCCGTAGCCAGCCAACAGGTCAACCTTGGCGATCGGGAGGCTCATCAGCCGCTCGAGCGTGCCGCTGGTGCGCTCGCGCAGCATCGCGATCGAGGTGACGAGAAACATGATGATGAACGGGAACAAGCCGCACATCGGCGCCCCGATTGCCTGGAAAGTCTGGGGCTGCCCGTCGAAGACGTAGCGCATAAGCACGAGCAGGGCAATCGGCACTACGAGCAGCAGCGCGATCGTGCGCGGGTCGCGGCGGATCTGCCACAAGACGCGCCTGGCGGTGGCCAGCGTCGTGTGGGGGCTCATGAGGTGGCCTGTTCGATGACTTTGAGGAAGGCACGGCCGAGATCCTGCTCGCCGGTCTGCTCCCGCAGCCGTGCGGGAGTGCTCTGCTCCAGAAGCGCCCCGTCTCGCATCAGCAGCAGCTCGTCGCACTCGCTCGCCTCGTCCATCACGTGGCTTGAGATCAGCAATGTGCTGCCGGCGTCGGCCAGTTCGTGAAAGGTGGCCCACAGTTCCGCTCGTAGAACGGGGTCCAAGCCGACGGTGGGCTCATCGAGCACAAGCAGCTCTGGCTCGCCCAGCAACGCGCTCGCGAGCGATACCCGCGAGCGCTCCCCACCGGAAAGCGATGCGACGACCTGTCCCTCGCGCCCGGCGAGACCCACCGTCTGGATGACCTCTGCGATGCGCTCCCGGCGGACACCGAGGACTGCCGCGAAGTAGCGCAGGTTCTCACTGATACTGAGATCCCCATAGACCGACGGAGCCTGTGTCACATATCCCACGCGCTGGCGCAACTCGGGTGAACCGGCCCGTTCTCCGAGCACCGTCACTTGGCCAGCCTCGACGATCTGCACCCCGACGATCGCTCGCATCAACGTCGACTTGCCGCACCCACTCGGTCCCAGCAGACCCGTCACCGACCCGCGGGCGACTCGCAAGCCGATGCCGTCAAGCACTGGTCGCCCGCCACGCACGACGCGCAGATCCTCGATCTCGATCGCCGTATCGCTCACGTGGCCGCACAAGCTATCGCTCGAGCCCGCGTCTGCTTCGGCCACCCGCTGTACCCTGCCGCGATGCGTGACGCTCAGCTTGCCGTCGAGCCGTCGCTTGCTCAGATCGTGCGGGAGTGGGGCCGCATCGGCTGTGTGGGCTTTGGAGGCCCGCCTGCCCATATCGCTCTATTCCGTGAGCTGTGCGTCACGCGACGAGGGTGGCTGAGCGAGGCGCAGTTCGAGCGGGCGATCGCGGCCACCAACCTGCTGCCGGGACCGGCCTCGACACAGCTCGCGATCTACTGCGCTTGGAGGCTGCGCGGCTCGCGGGGAGCACTCGTTGGCGGAGTGTGCTTCATTCTCCCCGGCCTGATCCTGATCCTCGCGCTCTCAGCGCTGTTTCTCGCGGGATCGCCGCCGTCATGGGTTCGTGGTGCGGGCATGGGAGCCGGCGCTGCCGTTGCTGCTGTGGCTGTACGTGCGGGACTCGGCGTCGCGGTCCCGATCTGGAGACGCTCGGGTGCCGATCGGCGTCCCCGCGTTCTTGCCTATGCGCTGGTTGCGGGGACCGCGGCGGCGACAGTGGGACCGTGGCTCGTCTTGGTCTTGTTGGCGTGCGGCACGATCGAGCTCGCCTGGCGCTCGGGTCTTGCTCGCGATCTCGCAAGCCTGCACGCCTGGCCGCTGCTCGCCATAGCAACTGAGCCCGGTGGTACAGGCGCGCTCGTGTGGACGGCGCTGAAGGTTGGAGCGCTCGCGTTCGGTGGCGGGTTCGTGATCATCCCGCTGATGCAGTCCGACGCCGTGAACACCTACCACTGGATGACCCACGCGCAATTCCTCAATGCGGTTGCTTTGGGGCAGGTGACGCCCGGCCCGGTCACTCATACCGTCGCGGCCGTTGGCTACGCAGCAGACGGATTTGCCGGAGGGCTCCTTGCCGCGCTTGTCGCGTTCGCACCGTCGTTCTCGTTCATCCTGTTCGGCGCCGCGCGCTTCGAGCGGCTGCTTGCAAACGAGCGAGTCGTGGCG
>JBOGYB010000132.1:0-5549 GCA_050696555.1 Solirubrobacteraceae bacterium
GGAGATCTTGATCCAGCGCGCCGAGTTCGTGCCCGGCCAGTCGGTGCCCCTGTTCGAGTTGGGGCCACCCGTGTTCGAGGGGATCGACTTCGCGTTGAAGCGAACCTTCGACGTGGTGGGGTCGACGATGCTGTTGCTGCTGTTCAGTCCACTGTTCGTGGCGATCACGCTGGCCGTGCGACTCACCTCACGGGGGCCGGCGTTCTACCGCTCGATGCGTCCGGGAATAGGTCAGCTCCCCTTCGCGTGCTTGAAGTTCCGCACCATGTACTGCGATGCCGAGGAGCATCAGCCGCGGCTGGAGGAGCTCAACGAGGCCGACGGGGCGCTGTTCAAGATCCGCGACGACCCACGCCTCACCCCGGTGGGGCGGCTCCTGCGGCGCTTCTCACTGGACGAGCTGCCCCAGCTCGTGAACGTGGTGCGTGGAGAGATGTCTCTCGTCGGTCCCCGTCCGCTACCCGAGCGTGACTTCGAGCTGCTCGCCGACTGGCACCGCAAGCGCTACCTCGTGCTTCCCGGTATCACGGGGTTGTGGCAGGTGTCGGGGCGCTCAGAGCTCGACTTCGACGACCTGGTGCACCTCGACTTCATCTACCTGGAGCGGTGGTCGCTCGCGCTCGATCTTGCGATTCTGCTGAAGACGATCCCTGCGGTGATCATGCAGCGCGGGGCTTACTGAGCCGGGCGCTACCTCGTCGATATAGCGCGGGGCCTGATGAAAGCCCGTGCGGGCTCGGAGAGCGCACGCTCGTACACCTGCCAGGTGGCGTGGGCGACGTCCTCCCACCCCCAGGTGGGGGAGCCGGAGGTGGCGCACCCCGCGCTGGGATCGAGGGCCTCCGGGATCACGATCA
This sequence comes from Solirubrobacteraceae bacterium, assembly GCA_050696555.1. Classification (GTDB taxonomy): domain Bacteria; phylum Actinomycetota; class Thermoleophilia; order Solirubrobacterales; family Solirubrobacteraceae; genus Palsa-744. The sequence goes on from JBOGYB010000132.1 coordinate 858, forward strand.
CGCGCTCGCCATCGAGACCGAGCTTGGTGACGGCATCTTCGGCTATCGCCTCGGTGGGGACGATCACGTGTGTCGCGCGCGCAACCGCCAGGTGGCGCAAGCGTGAGTGCACACCACCGCAGCGCAGGCGCTCGCTGAGGCGGGTGAGGGTGTTGACGTCGTGGACTGTAACTACCATCGGGCAGGGGCTGCGCAACATCGCCCCCTCGATCCAGGGTGAGTGGAACACGTGTGCGCGCCTCCCCCGTGCCGCTGCGGAGGGACGGTGTGTCTCCACGATCTCCACCCCCTCGGGGGCGGTGCCGCGCAGCGCGGCAAGGACACAGCGCGTGTAGTGGCCCACGCCGCGCATGGTTGCCGCGGGACGGCTGTCGAAGGCCACTCGTATGCCCTCGGCGTCGACCAACCGCGAACCCAGACCGCAAGACGCCTTCACGTCTCTCCCAATCTCGGGGGGCGCACGTTGATGAAGATAGTGGCTGGGGCGGCCCCATGTGCGGATAGCGCGCCATCTTCCCGCTTTTTCCAGTCGATTGTGCTCTGGCGCCGGGTTGGGATCGCACGGTAGCCTTGCCACGCGATGCCCACCCACGCCTACTACGAGAGCCTGTGGGAGGGGGTGCCCGAGGGTTTGGCGCCCTCCGATGTGCGTCTACGCGAGCGGTTCCTGCTCGGGCGGGTGGGTGATATCGCCGGCCACCGGGCGAGGGTGCTCGACGTGGGCTGCGGGGAGGGTCACTTCGCGGTGGCGCTGACGCGCGAGGGGGTGGAGGTGGTGGCGATAGATATTGCCGCTGAGCCCCTGCGGCGCGCCCTTGCCCGGGCTCCCGAGCTCGATGTGCGACTAGTCGAGCCCGAAGGGGAGCTGCCATTCGAGGACGCGAGCTTCGACGTGGTGTGGGCGGGGGAGGTGATCGAGCATGTCGCCGACACTTCGCGGTGGCTCTCGGAGTTGCGTCGCGTGTTGCGCTCGGGGGGAGCGCTGCTGGTGTCCACTCCCGATCACGGGCCGCTCTCGCGGCTGCGATTCGCGCTCAGTCGGAGCGCGTTCGAGGAGCATTTCGACCCGCGCTCGGATCACCTGCGCTTCTACACCCGGCGCGCGCTCGCCGACCTCTACGCGGACTTCGGCTTCGAGGATGTGGAGGTGGTGGCAGCGGGGGGTTTCCCGGGTGCGCGCCGCGTGCTGTTGGCCAGTGGCCGGCGCAACCGCTTCTGAGCGGGGGTGGCTCTGCTTGCGTTTGCCCCCCGGCCGGCCGTGGTTGCGGTGCCCGTCTTGCGCAGTGCTTCCACGTAGGCGTTCTGGATCGGCACCGATTGGGGGTTGAGGTAGACGGCGGCACGCAGCTCTTCCACCGCTGAGCGGGGGTTGGTGGACATGTCGTATTCGCCGAGCGCAGCCCAAGTTTCGGGGTTGGATGGCTGTAGTCGTACAGCCTTTTGCAGGGTGGCGCGCGCGAGTGCGCTCTGCCCGGTGGTGTTCTGGATCGCCGCGAGGCGGAACAGCGCGGAGGCGGAAAGGGGGTCGCGTTCGACACCCGCCTGGGCGGCGGAGAGGGCGCCGACAGGGTTGCGCTTGAGCAGTACGAAGGCTTCCTCGGAGGCAGCCACCGAGCGTTGCGGCTGCCACTCGGTCCACGCGGCGAGGAGGGCGCCCGTGACCACCGCGGCGGCGATACCGATACGCAGGGGGCTGAGCTCGCCGGGGGCGGGGAATCGTAGGCCCCTCGACTGCCTGCTCGACCGCGGGTCGTCGGTGACGACGGTAGCCGTAGCCGCGTTCTCAGAGGCCCCATCGAGGGGGAGCTCTGCTGCCGGCGAGCCGGCGGGGGCAGCGAGGTTGCCGGTTTTCAGCGGCCCACGCCCCGCGAGCCAGCCGGCGCAGAGCAACGCCACGCATGCGTTGCCGGGCACGTACCAGGTCCAATCGGCGAAGGAGTGGGCGCCGAACACCACCACGATGCAGAGCATCGTGAGCAACCCCACCCGCTCGGGGGTGTAGGCGGCGGGAGCCGATCCCCAGCCGATCGCGGGTGGTGAGCGCCGCGCGTGCCAGCGGCGGTTGAAGGGGTGCGTGGAGCGCCCGGCGGCGGCCATCCAGACGATGAGTAGCGCGAGTGAGAGCGTTGCGCCGACGATGCCGAGATCGGCGAGCGTTTGCACGACATAGCCGTGTGCTTGCCTGACGTCGATCGGCACCGTGCGGTAGCGCAGGCGGGCGGTTTCATACCCTGCCGCACCCGACCCAAGCGCGGGGTGGGCTTCGAATATTTCGAGTGCCTCCTTCCAGTAGCGCGCCCGCACGCTGCTCACGGCGGTGAGTCGTCCCGGGGTGTTGGGGACCTTCGCGTTGGGGTCGGTGAGCGAGGAGAGGTCGTGGGAGATCGTGCCGGTGAACCCCCGCTTGGATAGCGCAAGGCCGGTGCAGAGGGCGATCACAGCGAGCACTATCAAGGCGCCGAGCGTGATACCGGCGGCGTTGCGCGTGCCGGAGCCGGACCCCACCCGCCCCGCGCGGCGGTCGCCGAAGAAGCCGATCGCGATGCCTGCGAGGGTGAGCACGATGACCATTGCGGCGAGCAGCACCCCGAGCTGATGACCGGCGGTTGTGCGGGCTGCGAGGGCCACCCGTTCGCTCGAGAGGGCGTGCCTTGAGAAGTCCCACGCCACCACCGGTGCGGCGCCGAGCGCTCCCGCGATCAGCACGCGGGCGCCGCGCAGTCGCAGTGGCACGAGGGCCATCCACGCGATCGTCCCTATCCCTAGCGCTACCAGCGCGCCGCGCGAGTAGGCGAGCATGAGGGTGACGATCGTCAAGCCCATCGCGGGGTAGGAGAGCGCGGTGAGGAGTGCGTGCCCGGCGCGTCTCCCACCAAGCCACAAACAACCGATCGCGCCCATCGCCGCTGTGAGACCGATCGCATTCCAGTAGCCATAGGGGGCGTGCAGGCGGGCGTAGACGTCGGTGGGGTCGAGCCGGTCGGGGATCACCTTGGTGAGTAGCGCGTATATGCACACCGCCGCCGCCGCCAGCACGATCCCTCCGAGCAGCGCCCGCCAGCCGCCCGGGGCGATCCATACGACCGCGATCGAACCGGCGAACACACCGCTGTAGGCGAGCATCCGCCCGGCGTCCTGCCAGCTTGCGTCGGGAGCGACCGACCACACCACCGACAGGCCGGTGAGTGCGGTGAAGGCGAGCAGAAGGCCCGCGGACCAGCTTCCGTAGGCGCGGGTGCCGGGAGGGGAGAGCACGACCACACCCGCCACCACGGCACCCGCGGCGAGGGTGAGTGTCAGCTCCAGGGTGGTCATGGAGGAGAGGTGAAGACCCCCGCCGGCGAGGAACGTGACGAAGCACAGCCCCCCGGCGAGGGCGAGGGTGGCGGCCATCGTGCCCCCCGGCCTCTGTCGCGGTGTGAGCACCTGGGGAGGACTCTCAGCGGGCTCGGGGGGTACGCTTATGGCCTCGTATTCAGCGGTTGCGGCGTGCGTTGACACGCTTGCGCACCTCCCCGGAGGCGAGTATGACGACGCCCGCGAGTAGGAACGCGAGCAGCGCAAACAGGGAGTGTGGGAGCGTGTTTACGGCGGTGGTGATGTTGGCGTGCACCAGGCCGGGGCGGATCGGTTCGTTGCCTACCTTCACGGGCGCTGACCCGTGGCTGCTACGTGCTTTTTGGACCGCGTTCTGCTCGGCGGGTGTGAGGGGGAGGGCGACTTTCGAGGCGGCTGTGCCGGCGCTTGCGCCGGTGCCGCCACCAGCGGCCGCGAGCTCCGCTTTGCGGATCAGGTCGCCGCATTCGGAGTACTCGATCGCTTCGGTGGAGAGGTCTTTGAGCGCTTCTCGGTATGCGGCCGGGGAATAGCCGCTGAACGGCTTGCCGTTCAGGCACTTTTCGACGATCGTGTTGCCCACGCTTGCGGACGCCGGCGGGGCGGTCGCCAAGAACACGATCGCTACAAATGTCGCGGCCGTCGCGATGGGGCGCTTCCCTGCCGTTGCCATGAGTCCGTGCAAGGTGCCCAACGCTACCTCACCGCCTCCCTGGAGAGACCGAGATGGGTGAGCGCGCGGGAGAAGCCCTCCGCCCAGGCGTCGTGGGTGTATGCGCGCACATCGGAGTGGCCGGCTTCGCCGAGGCGCGTGCGCAAGTCCCTATCGCCTGCCAACCGCCGCAGCGCCGCGGCGAGCGCGACGGGGTCCGCGGCAGGGACGATCATGCCGTTGCGGTTGTCGCGCACGAGCCCCCCGGCGGCCGCACCGACGGCGTCGCTTGCGATGACGGGAAGGGAGCGGTTCATGGCCTCGTTCACCACCAACCCCCACGGCTCGCGAAAAGTGGGTGTGGGGATGGATGGCACAACGAGAACGTCGGCGGCGGCGTAGAAGTTGCGCAGCTCGGTGGGGGATACGGGGTCGAAGCTCACCACCGAGTCCCAGCCGCCCGCCCCCGTGAAGGCGGTGGGGTTCGTGGGGGTGGTGCCGGTTGCGCCCACCACCGCGCCGCCGGCCGGGACCCAAGGGGGGGTGGATCCCGCGCCGACGAGGACGAGCGCGGCGGTTGGTGCCTGTAGGCCCGACATGCTCCAAGCCTCGAAGAGCACCCCCAGTCCCTTTTCCCGCGTTGGGCGTCCCGCAAACAGAAACTTGACCGTTGATTCGTTCGCCCAAACAGGATCGGATGGTGG
>JBOGYB010000133.1:0-5500 GCA_050696555.1 Solirubrobacteraceae bacterium
ACTCGCACTCGGGTCGGAGGCCCCTGTCTGGGGGTGCACACACGTCCCGACGCCGGCTTCGCCCAACCCCTCCACGTACGCCTTCCATGTGAGGTGCTTGGTGGTGAGCTGCCCCATCAGCGTCTTCGTCGATGAGGGGTACACACACCCTTGCCCGAGCAGCTGCCCGTCCGAGCCGGCGCCCGTGGGGGACATTTCGGTGTAGGTGGGGCAATTCGTGGCGGTCGCTTCGGTAGGACCCTGCCCGCTCAGCAGCGCCACCCCGTCGGCCAACCCTTCGTGGGCAACCCCGTAGTAGCGCACCAACAGCTCACCCTGTTTCTCGAGCTTTCCCGTCAAGTAGTGCGCCAGCGAGGCGGGCCCAAACGCGGTGGCGTAGGGCTCGCCGCTCAGCATCACCACCCACACGTGCTTTATCGCCGGGAGCTTCCCCGCGCCCTGGGGTGGTTCATTGCCTTGCGATTCTTTGGAGCCGCTCGTAGACCCGGACGACGACGTTTTGCTCGTCGTTGCTTTGGTGGTCGTTGTCGCTTCGCTTGTGCTTGTCGACGGTTCCGGGGTCGATTCAGCTTCGGCCGGCGGGGGCGTAGCCGCCGGGGTTGTGTCCGTGCTCGCCTTACCACCCCCCTCCCCCCGCGCCACCAATACCTTCACGGGGGTTCTCGCGGACGCAAGCGACCCCACCCCTCCGGTTGCGTTGCCCATCAGCACACCGAACCCCAAAAACGCCGCCGCCATCGCCGCCCACGCAAGCGGCGAGGGTAGGGGGAGCGCGCCGAAGCGCTGCTCCCAGCGCCGCAAAGGGTCGAGACTCACGGGATCGGCACTGGGCGGCCGATGTCCAGCTCGTCCCCCTGGGTGACCGCCCTGCTCGCCGCACCACAGCTCGCGCACGCGCCAACGATCGAGCCCTCCTGCATACGCAACAAACGCTCGACCTCCGCCAGCTCCGCCTCGCGCTCCTGCAACATCGCCGCCCTCCGTATGAGCACGTCCAGACGGAAGTGATCGCGGATCGCCATCTCGTACGTCAACCCACCCAGGTTCCAGTGCAGCTCAGCCACCTCCGCGGCGATCTGCTCGCGGCGTCGGCTCAGCTCCGATGGCGGCTGCTCTCCAGCGTGGACACCCATCTCAGGTTTCCACATTGTTGGGTAGATTCTTCGACTTCTGCTCGTAGCTTCCCCCGCTACCCGACCGCAGGTTTTGCACTGCGCTGGGTGGAGCGGGTTTGGTGATCGACGATCCCGCCCCAGACTCTTTGGCTTTGGCGGGCGCTTTCTTCTTCGTCCCCCCTGTAGGCGTTTCGGTCGTGGGTGTCGTGGTTGTGGGTGCGGTGGACGTCCCCGTCCCCGAACCCCCCACGGAGATCACCTGCGCAGGCGCCACCTTTGAGGACCCCGCACCCGCCCGCCCTATCAACACGCCGATACCCATCGCCAGCAGCAATACCCCCACACCCGCAAGCAAGGCCAACGTGTTATTGGGGTTGTGCCCCCCCGACTGTCCCAACGCCGCCCCAGGCGGACCGCTCGACGGGCCCCCGGGGATGCCCGGCGGCGGCGTCTGCGGGGAGGGAGGCGAGGATGGGGATGGCGGCTGCGGCCGGCCGCTCACCCCCCCACCTCCGATCGGCCCGCGCATGTGCGCGCGGGGAGTCCCACACTGCAAGCAATAACGCTGATCGGCCGCGAGCGGCGCCGAGCAATGCGAGCAGCACTCGACCACCGCCGGAATCGGTTGAGTGACGGCGGTCCCCGGCACGCTGGCTGCGGCGGGCTCGGTCACGCTCGAATAGTCCATCTCAAGCGCCCCTCGACTGTGATGATTTTGTGAACAATTCCGACCCGACTTATCCGCTCTGGTTCGAGTTGGCGCCCGGCACCTTCTCGAAGGCACACCGGAAGTTCTCGGGTGTCGACACCGGCTCTGATCCGGCAAACCCGCCTTTCGTGCCGTTCGAGTACACCGTCACGTACTGCAACGTGGATGGCGCCGGCACAGCCGGCAGTGGCACCGGGTTCGGTTCGCCCGTGCGGGGATTACCGGTGGAGCCCACACTCACACCCTCAGACCCCGCGGCATCGGAGCCCGCGGCGGTGGTCACAAGCGAGGAGCTCATCTCCCGCTGGTCTTTCAACCCGATGCTCGGGTCCAGCGGGATCGTCGCGGTGAGCTGGGAATCGTGGATCGTCGACTCCAACTTCACTCGTTCCGCCGCCCCGATCAGCATCGCCGCATCGGGCAGGAACCCACCCATCTTCACGCACGCCTGGCTCGCCCAGAAGTAATTGTTCTGGCCTGCCTGCGCATTGGTCACCGGGTAGGGGGAGGTCATCAAACACCACGTCCCGATATCCACCGTCACAGGTGGGCAGCTCGGTTCCACATCGGCCAGCGCCTTCCCACCGAGGTGGGTCGCGTTCTTCACAGTGGGGATCGCAGCGGCCGCGAACTTCTTGTTGTGCCCCAACAACAACACCCCGTTGGGACGGGGCTTGGCGCTGATCGGGTGTCACCCGATCGCGCTCACCACGGCTTTACGCGCCGCGCTCGCCAGCCCGGTGGTCGAGCCTACGAGTGCTACGAGCGAGATCGCCAGTGCGGCGCTGCCGCTGTGGCGGGAAATGCGCTCTCTCATGTTCGCCTCCTTGGGCGGGGGGATGGTGGTTGCAAGGAAAGTCGTGCCATCGCGGTGCGACGCGGCTTCCGTCGGTCGCGCCCGATCGAAGCTCCGGCGGCCGCCAGCAGGATCAGCGCACCCAGCGGGAGCCCGTAGCGGGCGGGGAGATAGCGCGCGAAGGCCTGCGAGGACTCGGGCGCGGCCTCCTCTTCGCGTTTTTCTTCAAACACCCGCACACTCGCGCCACCGGGCGGAATCGGGTCGGTGAACGCGGCCGCGGGGGGCGGGGGGATCGCCGGCGCCCCTCCGCTGGAAGGGAGCTTCACGATCGGCAGGATCGCCAGCGGCAGCGCCACCTTCGGCGCAGGCTTCGGCGCCGGTGTTTTGGCAAGCGGCGGTGGTGGAGGCGGCGCGATCGGCGCGGGCGCCGGTGCCGGTGAAGGCGGTGGCGAGGACGGTGGGGCAGCCGCTTCGGAGGCCCCGTGCTTGAAGCGGCTGGGGCTCAAGGGCACGGTCCCGCACGGCTGCTGCACGCTGCCGTCGAGCACCGTCACGGGGGTGGAGTAGGAGAGGCCCCCCGCGGAGACCGTGACAGTGGTGGTACCCGCGTTGAACGCGCACAGGATCGCCGAGTGCGGATCGGGGATCACGTGGCCCGCGGAGTCCTGCAAGGGCTTGCGCAGATTGGTCGAATTGGGGTCCTGCTCCACGAAGTCGGCAATTTCCGGTTCTGAGGAGGTGAAGGTGTATTCCGGCTCGATCGCGCTCGCGCAATCCGATTGCACACACAGCTTCGGCGGGAATTCGCTGTAGGGGTCGGCGCCTGGGGGATTGGGGTTGCCGTCAGACGCCGACACCGGCCCCCAGCGGTCGCCCGAGAGTGGGCGCCTGCCGATACCGGTGAACAGAGCGGGGGCACTGCGCCGCAGCAGTGTCCCGTCCACCGGGTCAAGCGACACCGACTGCACCAGCGGGATCAGCCGCGCGCTCACCGGCGCCGCGTTTGTCGCGGGGTCGCGTTTGGCGACATCCACGCTGAACAGCAGGTAGCCGGTGGTTCCGAACAGCGCGTCGGGCTGACCGGCTTTGAAGGAGCCGGAGATCGAGGAGCGGTAGCCGAGCGCTCCGGTGCCGAACTCGGGGATCGTGGTTGCCGCGCCGGCAGGAATGCGGCTGGCGCGGCTTTCCTCGGGGCGCTCGTAGAGATAGGCGGAGGCACCCCCCGCCACCATGATCTGCGCCTCTTCGGTGGCGTCGGTAGCGACGTTCAAGGCGGGTGGCAAGCTTGGGTTGAGCTCGCGACTACCCACCACCACCGCCGGGATGCCACGGGCCTTGGCGTCGGCGAGAGCTCCCTCGAGCCACGGCCCCTGCGCCTTGGCGGGGTTTTGATAAGGGTCACTCGCCGCAAGCGACCCGCGCGAGTTGTCGATCACGATCACCCGCACGGTTCCCGCCGGCCCATCGCTGTCGAAGGCGTAATGGGTGCGCGCGCCCGGCCCGGGAGCGGGACCTGCGGGGATGTCGACCGTGCTCACCCCACTTGGCGCGGCAGCTTCGCCGAAGGGAGCCGCGAACGAGCCAAAGGCCCCCGCGAACGCCCCCGCCGCACCGCCTTCGCTGTCACCCTCCGAGAGCGCCGGATACACAGGGAGGCTGCCCCCCGAGGAGAGGAGTTGCGCATAGCGATCGGCCTCGGCGATCGACTCCGGTCCCTGACCCGGGGTCTCACGCCCGCCCGTGTAGAGCAGCATGCGGGGGCCGTTGGGTTGCGTGGAGAGACCATCGATGACCGCCAGGGCGGAAGTGAGGTTGCGGTCGGGCGCGATCGCCTCGTCCGATAGCGATGCGCACGGGTCGACGCACTCGGCGTGACCGCCCACGGCGAACGTCGCCACCCCGGCGGTGAGCGGGATCGGCACGGCGAGCTCCCCCGGAGGGCCGGGGGGATTGCCGGCGGGCGAATAGCTGTAGATCCCCGCGGTCTGCACTTCCGCCCTCACCGCCTGTCCGGAGCCACTCGCGTCGCTACCGCGTCCCGCGTCGTCGGAGTGCCCGCTCCAACCCCCCAGCGCCCAACCCGCTCCGGTGCTCCCAACATCGAGGGCATCGATCGGGTCGGCCTTCATCGGCTTGTCGGAGGTGTCCCCCGCGTAGGCCGCGCGCTCCTCGTCCTCCCACCCGGCGGGTGTTTCGCGCAGCATGTAACCGTCCCCTGGGAGGGGGTTCGGCGGGATCAGGGGACCTGGAGTGTTGGGGTCCACCGGCGGCAGGATCAACGGCGGTGGGTAGGTGAACTCCGGCACCACCGACAGCAACGCCCGCACTTTCGTACCTTCGAGGATCGCCGCGGCGGCTATCGCCGTCTCGTCGACGATCGGCTGTTCTGAGAAATGCCATGGCGCGCTTGCGCTGTCGCGCTCGATCACCACATTGCGACCGGCCGCAACCGCTCCCCCGTTGGGAAGCCCCGCGACGACGTTCAAGGTCGGCTCATTGGGCAGCCCTGCAAGCAGAGCGTGTATTTCGGGATCGACCTTCCAGCCACTGCCCTCATTGATGAGGAGATTGTGCTCAGCCGCTACCAACGCCTCCGAGCCCGCAAATGCGACGGACGTGAAGTCGGCTTCTGAGAAGCCGCTCGGCAGCGTTTCTTCCTGGCTCCAACTCTTGCCGTAGCGCAGCAGCACACCACCCAGCCCGACGGCGTAGCCGATCGCGGGGTTGGTCGGGTCGAAGGCGATCCCGAGCAGGTTGCCCTGGAAGCCGTTCAGCGGCGCTGCGGGATCTTTCTCCCACAACCCTGTTTCCGCGCGCCACACCCACATCGCGCCGAGGTCCCCGACCGCGAACGCCCGGTTGGCGTCAGGCCAGGCG
>JBOGYB010000134.1:0-5459 GCA_050696555.1 Solirubrobacteraceae bacterium
CAGGCAACCCTCTAGGAGACCAGCATGTTCGTGTTCAAGGCAGCCGTCGTCGGGGCGGGGACTATGGGTGGGCAGATCGCCCAGACGATCGCGGCGGCCGGTTTCCCGGTGGTGCTCAAGGACATCAACCAGGATCTCGTGCAAGCCGGCCTCGACGAGGCTCGAAAAGTCACAGAGGGGCAGGTGGGAAAGCTCGTCTCCAAGGAGCGCATCACCGCCGAGCAGGGGGCGGCGCAGATCGAGGAGATCTTGGGGCGCATCCACGGCACGACCTCCTACGAGGGCTTCGGGAACGTGGACTTCGTGATCGAGGCGGTCCCCGAGCGCATGGAGATCAAGCAGGCGGTGTTCGCCGAGCTCGATGCCGTCACCCCCGGGCATGCGATCCTCGCCTCCAACACTTCGTCGCTGTCGATCGCGGAGATCGGGGAAGCCACACTACGTCCCGACAAGGTGGTGGGCTTTCACTACTTCTACCCCGCCTCGGTGATGCCACTCGTGGAGATTGTCGAGGGCGATGAGACATCCGCGGAGACGGTAACCGCCGCGCTCACGTTCGCCCAAGCTATCCGCAAGCAACCGATCGCCTGCCTCGAGGTGCCGGGGTTTGTGGTCAACCGCATCCTGATGGCCTCCATGTCCGAGCTGTGGCGCGAGCAGGAGGAGAAGAAACTCTCCATCAAGGCGATGGATGAGGGGGTTGGCGCGGCGGGGGTGGTGCCGATGGGCCCCTACTTCCTCGTCAACCTGCTCGGTCTCGACACGGTGCTGCATGTGGCAGAACACGTCGCCGACTCTTATGGTGAGGAGCGCTTCTACGTGCCCAAGGGGATGCAGAAGCTCGTCTCCGAAGGCAAGCTGGGAGCGAAGACGGGTGGCGATGGTGTCTACTCACCGACGGGCGAGGCGAACCTCAAGGGCGATGCCGACCCGGACGTGGCAGAGCTCGTAGAGCTACTTACGCTGAAGACCTTCGTGGAGGCGGCGCTGGTGTTGCAAGAGGGTGTTGCCACCCACCGCGACATCGACTTCGGGATGATGGCCGGCGCGGGCCTTGATCCCCGCAGGGGCTTGATGCCTCCCTTCATGAAGGCCGACGTCGAAGGGCTCGACTCTGTGCTGGAGCGCCTGGAGAACGCTGCCGAGCGCTACGGCGAGCGCTTCACTCCCCCCACTGTCCTGCGCCGCCTTGTCGCGCAGGGACGGCTCGGGCAGAAGAGCGGCCAAGGCTTCTACGCCTACCCCCAAGCGGACGCGGAGCAGCCGGCTGAGGTGGTGAAGCTCGAGACCCGCGGAGACGGCGTGGCGATCGCGTGGCTTGCGAATGGCCAGATGAACTCGATCTCACCGCAAGTGATCGAGGACTTCGGCAAGGTGTGGAGCAAGGCGAAGGCGTCAAACGTTCACGCGCTCGTGATCGCCTCCTCCAACCCCTTCCTCTACAGCGCCGGCGCCGACATCAAGGCGTTCACCTCGATGGACGAAGGGGCAGGCGAGCAGCTCATCCACACCGCCCACGCGCTGCTGCGCGAATTCGGGAGCGAGGGGATCGCCACGATCGCGGCGGTGAACGGTCTCGCGTTCGGCGGCGGCTGCGAGCTTGCGATGGCGTGCGACGTGCGTATCGCGGCACGCTCGGCTACCTTCGGTCAGCCGGAGATCAAGCTCGGGATCATCCCCGGCTTCGGCGGCACCCAGCGCCTGCCACGCCTTGTGGGTGAGAACAAGGCTCTGGAGATGAACCTTGTGGGCGACCCGATCATGGCCGAAGAGGCCTTCGAACTTGGTCTGGTGAACCGCATGGTGGAGGATCACGAGCTGCTCGACACAGCCCTTGCGTGGGCGCGCAAGCTAGCCGCGCAGGCGCCGGTGGCGCTCGAGCAGATCAAGCGCGTCTCGGCCGGCGGGGATCTCGACGAGGGGATCGAGGCGGAGAAGCGCGGTTTCGCCACCGCCTTCGGGAGCGAGGACGCCAAGGAGGGCATAGCTGCGTTCCTGGGGAAGCGAGCAGCCCGCTTTCAGGGGCGTTGATCAGTTCCAGAGGTGCTCGAGGCGAAGGCCTGGGCTCGTCGAGGGCAAGTTCGACCTACCCCTGAAGCGACGTGCGTGCGCAAGCCGGCTTGCATGGCAGGCGTTGCGCGCACATCCATAGGAAAAGCTAAAGATAAGCGTGGAGATTGTCGACGCTTTGGCCTATGTCGATCTCATACTCCGGTTTGAGCGTCAGTGGGGTGGAGGGCGTGGAGCCCACGCCCGAGAAGCGAATGGAGCTCGAGCGTGACCTGCGGCGTCTCGGCGAGACGCTCAACGAACGAACCGACGATGTGGTCGGTGGCATCCTCAGGCGCAACGAGGAATCAGGGGTGGTGCTCGAGCCGCTAGTCGAAGAAAGCTTCGTGAAGGTCGGCACGGTGTCGACCGTCGCCGTCGCCAGATGGATGGCGGGTGAGAGCTCCGAGGTGGCCCGTGAGGTCGGTCAGGAGTCTTGGAACATCTTCGGTCAGCTCGCGGCCCAGCGAGCCGCCCCGCTTAACGAGGTCACAAAGCGCTGTCTGCGCTGGCGCGACGCCACCGCCGACATCGTGTGCGAGGTGGCTACGCAGATGGGCCTCTCTACGACGGTGCTCGACCGCGCCCTATCGATGTTGCAGCGCAGTCTCGACGTGACGCTGGTGCGCATGTGCCAGTCCTTCGAGGCGGAGCGCCGACGCGCGCACGAGGAGCTCACGCGCCGCCAGGACGAGCTCGCCTTCATGGCGACCCACGATGCGCTCACCGGTCTCCCCAATCGCACGCTCATCCTCGATCGGGTCGAGCAGATGCTCGTGCGCTCCCGTCGCAACCAGACGCCGGTGGCAGCTCTGTTCGTGGATCTCGACAACTTCAAGGGCATCAACGACACCCTCGGGCACGGCATCGGCGATCAACTGCTGCGTGCGGTGGCGGCTCGCCTGGAGGGCGTGGTGCGCGACATCGACGCGCTCGGGCGCCTCGGCGGCGACGAGTTCGTGGTGGTGGCTGAAGGGATGTCCCTCGCCGCTGGACCGGAGCTGATCGCCGAGCGTCTGCTGGCAGCCCTCAAGCCGCCCTTCAAACTGGAGGGAGCCGAGGGCACGCGCCTGGTGGTGACCGCCAGCGTGGGAGTGGCGATGGGCGATCGGGCGACGGCGGAAGAGCTTCTGCGTGACGCCGACATCGCGATGTATCGCGCCAAGTGGGAGGGCAAGAACGGCTACGTGGTGTTCGAGTCGGGCATGCAGGACGCGGTCCAGAGCAAGATGGAACTCGAGATGGATCTACGCGAAGCTTTCGAGAAAGAAGAGTTCTTCGTCGTCTATCAACCCACGTTCGACCTGAACGAGATGGTGCCCACCGGCATGGAGGCGTTGATTCGCTGGCACCATCCCACGCGCGGCGTGGTGCAACCGGACGATTTTGTGCCGCTGCTGGAGGAGACGGGCCTGATCGTCGAGGTTGGGGGGTGGGTTCTGCGCGAGGCATGCCGCCAGGGCAGCGAGTGGCGCGAGGCAGGCCACAGCGTGGGTGTGGCGGTGAACGTGGCGGCACGACAGCTCGACCGGGACGAGTTCGTGGAGGAAATCGGCGAGGCGCTGGCCAACTCGGGACTCGAGCCGGGGGCGCTGACGATCGAGATCACCGAGACCACCATCATGAGCGACGCCGAGGAGACCGCACTGCGACTCGCCAACATCAAGGAGCTCGGCGTTCGCGTGGCGATCGACGACTTCGGTACCGGCTACTCCTCGCTTGCCTACCTCCAGCGCTTCCCGGTCGACGCACTGAAGATCGACCGCTCCTTCATCTCGAGGATCCGCCACGACGCGGAGGGCGAGACTCTGATCAGGACGCTCGTGCAGCTTGGCAAGTCGCTGTCGATAGAGACGCTCGCCGAGGGTATCGAGCAGGCCCGCGATCTGTCGCTGCTGAAAGAGGAGAACTGCGACACAGGACAGGGCTTCCTGTTCGCGCGCCCGCTGAGCGCCGAGGATTGCGATTCTTTTCTCGAGAACTGGAGCGAAGGATCGCCTGTGCCCAAGGCGCCGAAGACCCCCCGCCTGACCGCTTGATCCATACGCCTCGAGTGCAACCCACTTGGTCTTTTGCCGCAGCGAACGGGATCGCCGGCGGCGAGCGCATTCCCTCCCGGCGTTCTAACCGGTCGCCTTGACGAGATCATGTCTGGGCGCGATCTCCCAGCGAGCCGCGAGCTGCTGGAGCTGCTCGTCGAGCGCCCAACGGTCGGCGAGCGGCTCGCCGTCGTATTCGACGCTTGCGCCCTTCAATACCATCGAGCCGCTGTTGTCCCCGATCGCTCGCAGCTCCTGAACTTCGGCGTCGCTTAGGGAGCTCTCCGCGGGCAACGCCGCCAGCTCCGCACGCTTCTCCTCGATCGCTCGCGCCCCCTCGCCCCTCTCCTGGATCAATGTCGGCGCTACGCACTCCACCGCCTCGTGCGCGAGATTCCACTCGCACGCGAGCTGCAACGTCGTGAGGCCATGACGCTCGGCATATGGGCGCATCCGCACGAGGCGCTCCACCCCCGCCTCAACCCATCCGTCGGGACGGAACTTGCGATGGTCGTAGGCCGCGAAAGCACGACCTGGTACTACATCGCCGTGGAATACGCCGCCGTAGTCCACCACTCTGGTGATCAGCTTCACCCGGTGGCGCGCGGCGGCATCCAGTACGAGCTCACCTGGCCACGGCTCCATCGGGCTGAGGATGATCATCGCCCAGTCGATCAGCTCCCCGAAACGCTCGATGCAATCGATCAAGTCGAGCGTGAACCCGTTCGCTGGGCCTGGCGCCACCCCGAGCAGACGGGTGAGACCGGCGTCGCGCACAGCTTGCATACCCTCCCACACCGCCTCGCTCGTATAACCCGTCCGGTCGGGGTTGTGGAGCATCAACAGATCGAAGCGATCCGCGCCGAGGCGCTCGAGGCTCCGCTCGATAGCCATGCGGATGTAGTCGCCGTACTCGCCCTCCCCGCGCAGGCGGGGGTCGGTGAAGCGGGGAAAGCCCTTTGCGCCTTCCCGTTCCCCCTCGTAGAAGTCGTGCCCGATGGCTCCTACAAGGCAGAAGTCTTCGCGACTTGTACCCTCGATCGCCTGTCCGAGCAGCCGGTCGGCCCCGCCCGCCCCGTACGCGTCGGCGCTCATCACGGTGTCGATGCCTTTCCCCGGGCGCAGCAGCGCGAGCAGGCGCTCGTCATCCAGCGGCTCGCCGAAGTGCATGAAGCGCCCACCGCTCCATGTCCCGATCATCGTCCTCGTGGGATCCATCGTCTGCACTCTACGACGAGCGCCCTGGCCCGCGCTCGCTTCGCGACCGCTCAGTGCGGTTGGGTGAAACCGGAGGCTGTGCGCGCGCGCAACGCCGCTTCCAGGCGCTCCAGGGCGTGGCGCACGCTCGGCTCATCGATCTCCCCCTTGTAC
>JBOGYB010000135.1:0-5447 GCA_050696555.1 Solirubrobacteraceae bacterium
ACAAGGAGCTGCAGGACATCATCGCGATCCTCGGCATCGACGAGCTCTCCGACGAGGACAAGCTCACCGTGCAGCGCGCGCGCAAGATCGAGCGCTTCCTCTCACAGCCCTTCCACGTCGCCGAACAGTTCACCGGCACCCCCGGTGCGTACGTGCCGATCGCCGAGACGATCCGAGGCTTTCAGGAGATCATCGAAGGCAAGCACGACGACGTTCCCGAGCGCGCGTTCTTCCTAAAGGGCACTATTGAGCAGGTGCTCGAGGACGCCGAGAAAGGCTGAGCGTGGCGCGTACGAAGTTCCCAGTCGAAGTGCTCACCCCTGAGGGGGAGGTGTTTAACGAGGAGATCGAGATGCTCTCCACTCGTACCTCAGTGGGGTCGATCGGAATCCTCGCCGGCCACGAGCCGATGCTCGCGCAGCTGGAACCGACAGAGCTGCGGTTGTACCGCTCGGAGTCGGACATCGTTCGCTACGCCCAGGCCGAGGGGTACCTTCAGTTCGCCGAGAACCGCGCGCTGCTGCTGGTCGAGGAGGCGATCGCCCCCGAGGCGCTCGACCGCGCGACGTTCGAGACCAAGCTCTCGGATGCGCGTGCAGCGGCTGAGAGTGCCCTCCAGGACAGCGAGGAGAAGGCACGGGCGCTGCGCGATGCAAAGCGCTACGAGGCGTTCCTGTCGGTCGCCAGCTAGGCTCCATCGCGCATGGCGTCTGAGCGCGAACCGATCGGGGTGATCGGAACCGGCTATGTAGGGCTCGTCACCGCGGCCGGCTTCGCCGAGCTTGGCTCTGAAGTGTGGTGCGTCGATATCGACGCCGCCAAGGTGCGGCGCTTGCAGCGTGGAGAGGTGCCGATCTACGAGCCGGGCCTGGAGGAGCTGCTGGCAAAGCACAAGGGGCGGCTTCACTTCTCCACCGACCTTTCCGATGCGTTGGAGCACTGTCGCCTGCTGTTTGTCGCGGTGGGCACTCCCCCCACTTACTCCGGCGATGCGGACTTGAGTGCGGTGCACGCTGTCGTTGACGCGATCCCCGCATCCGAGCATCATGCGCTTGTGATGAAGTCGACGGTGCCCTGCGGTACCGGTGCCTCCATCCAGCGCATCCTCGGCGAGCGGGGGAAGGACGGGCTGCGCTACGTCTCCTGTCCAGAGTTCCTCAAGGAGGGGTCGGCCGTCGAGGATTTCATGAACCCCGACAGGGTCGTGGTGGGGGACAACGGCGATTGGGCCGGGGATGCGGTGGTTGAGCTTTACGCGCCGCTGAACGCTCCGCTCGTGCGTACCGACATCGCCAGCGCCGAGATGGTGAAGCTTGCATCCAACGCTTTCCTTGCCACGAAGATCTCTTTCATCAACGAGATCGCCAATGTCTGCGAGGAGACCAAAGCCGACGTGGTGGAGGTCGCTCGCGGCATGGGCCTCGATGGACGCATAGGGCCGAAGTTCCTACAGGCCGGCATTGGCTTCGGCGGTAGCTGCTTTCCCAAGGATGTCGATGCGCTCAAGCAGCTTGCCGGTAACTCCGGCTACCACTTCCAGCTCCTGACGGCGGTGATCGAGGTCAACGAGCTACAGAAGCGTCGGGTGATCGCGAAGCTGCAGAAGCACCTCGGGGGCCTTGTGGGTAAGCGCGTGGCGCTGCTTGGTTTGGCCTTCAAGCCAAACACCGACGACATGCGCGAGGCCTCCTCGCTGGTGCTCTCCGCGCGACTGAACGCCGACGGGGCGCTCGTGAGCGCGTACGACCCGGTCGCCGAGCAGGAGGCGCGTACGCTGATGAGCGGGCTTGATTTCGCCGGCTCGGCTATGGATGCGCTAAGAGATGCTGATGCGGTTGTGCTCGTCACGGAGTGGCCGGAGTTCCTGGAGCTCGACTGGGGTGGGGTGGCCGAGGCGATGAGCGGGAAGCTCGTGATCGATGGGCGCAATGCGCTCGATCCGGATGCCGTGCGTGCCGCCGGCCTCATCTACGAGGGGATCGGGCGAGGCTGATGCAAGCGGTGATCCTCGTCGGCGGCGAGGGCACGCGCCTACGTCCGCTCACATCAACCGTCCCGAAGCCGGTCGTTCCGCTCGTGGACCGCCCGTTCATCTCGTTCATGCTCGAGTGGTTGTGCGCTCATGGCGTCGACGACGTGATCATGTCGTGCGGATTTCTCGCCACCAGCGTACGCAACGTGCTCGGCGATGGCTCAGCCTACGGGATCAGGTTGCGCTTCGTGGAGGAGCCCGACCCGCTCGGTACTGCCGGCGCTTTGAAGTTCGCCGAGTCGATGCTCGACGAGCGCTTTCTCATGCTCAACGGGGATGTGCTCTGCGATATCGACCTGACGGCCCAGCTCGCCCAGCACGAGCGCACTGGCGCGAAGGCCACGCTTGCGCTCGTTCCGGTCGAGGACCCCTCCGCTTACGGTCTCGTACATCTCGAGGACGATCATGCGGTGCGGGACTTCGTGGAGAAGCCCAGCCCCGACAGGATCGACACGAACCTCATCAGCGCCGGTGCGTATGTGCTCGAGCGCGAGGTCCTGGAGCTTGTGCCCTCGGGGCGCAACGTGTCGATCGAGCGGGAGGTGTGGCCACGGCTAGTGGGGGTGGGTCTCTACGGCTTCCCCTCTGAGAGCTACTGGCTGGACATCGGCACGCCCGAGCGCTACCTACAGGGCACATTCGACATTCTGGAGGGCAACGTCCACACCGCGGTGGGTGCGCGTATGGGCGACGGTTTCATCGCTGTTGCCGATGGCGCTGAGGTGCAGGGGCGCGCGATCCCGCCGGCCGTGATCGAGTCGGGTGCGACTGTCGCCGAGGGCGCGCACGTGGGCAGCCTCGTGGTGCTCGGCCACGACGTGCACATTGGCGCCGGCACCACGGTCGAGCGCGCGGTGATCCTCAACGGCACGCATATCGGCGAGAACTGCACTTTGCGCAACTGCATCGTGGCGGGGGGTTGTCGCGTCGGCGCCGGTACCCACATTCAGGACGGCGCCGTGCTTGGGGAGGGTGTGACCGTAGGCGCGGACAACGTGCTTGCGGGGGGTGTGCGGATCTTCCCGCACGTAACCCTCCCTGACGGCGCGATCAAGTTCTAGTCACGTTTGCGCGGTACACCCGGTTCGGCGTTAAGGCGCATGCGCCACAATCCCCCGCTCCATATATCCTGCCGCGGGACAGGGGAATCCATCCTCCTCTACACCCACCTCGACAGGAGAGCAGAGATGAGCGAAGGTCCCGCCACATCGATGACAGATGCGCTCTCGCGTGAGGCGATCGCTCGCGTCGACTCCTCCGGGCAGTTGGGTGACGTGCTCGCCCTGCCTGAGCACCTGCGCGACGGTTTGTGGCGAGTGGAGTCGGCGATCATGGCCGAGTGGGACACTCCCGCCGGTCTTGTCGTTGCGGGAATGGGTGGCTCTGCCATCGGTGGAGCTCTCGCTCGCGCGGCGCTCGGCGATCATGCTTCCCGACCGATCTTCGTGACGCGTGCCTACGGCCTGCCGCCGTGGACTACTCCGGAGACCACCGTGCTGTGCGCGAGCTACTCGGGCAACACTGAGGAGACGCTCGCCTGCTACGAGTCGGCTGGAGCGCTGGGCGCTCGGCGCGTGGTGGTCACCACCGGCGGTCGACTTGCCGAGATAGCGCGCGAGGACGGTGTCCCGGTGATCCCGCTTCCGGGTGGCTTCCAACCGCGGACCGCGGTGGCCTACATGACGGTGGCGGCACTCGAGGTGGCGGCGCTTTGCGGTGCCGGCCCCCGCCTCACTTCCGAGATCGACGTCGCGGCGTCTCACACCGAGCAGTTGGTGGCTGAGTGGGGTCCTGACGCTCCGGAGGGTTCGATGGCCAAGGAAGTCGCCCGCGGGCTGCTGGGCACCGCGCCCGTGATTGCGGGGGCGGGGCTCACCGTGCCGATCGCCTATCGCTGGAAGACCCAGATCAACGAGAACTCCAAGCAGCCCGCCTTCGCACACGAGCTGCCCGAGCTCGACCACAACGAGCTCGAGGGTTGGGAGGGGGCGCGCGATGTCGGCCGCTTCTCGGCGGTGTTCCTCGATGACTCCGACGCGCACCCGCGTGTGAAGGAGCGGATGGACTTGACCGAGAAGCTCATCGCCGGCAACGCTGCGGCGAGCTTCCGTCTGGAGACGCGCGGTCAGACCACGATCGAGCGGGTCATCTCGCTCGTGCTGCTCGGTGACCTCGTCTCGATCTACCTTGCCACGCTGCGCGGGGTGGACCCGGGTCCGGTTAAGCTGATCGAGCAGCTCAAGACAGACCTAGTCGAGGGCTAGCTAAACCTTGACATAGTCGTGATAAGGTCTGCCCGATGCAGGTTACGAGTGTCGATGCGCTGACGATCAACGAGGCGGCCGAGACGACCGGATGGTCGGCGCGGATGCTGCGCTACATCGAGAGCATCGGGCTGGTGCAACCGCGCCGTTCGAGTTCCGGCTATCGCCTTTACGGCCCGGCGGAGCTGCAGAGGTTGAGCAGCCTGCGCGAGTTGCTCGACGAACGGGAGCTCGACCTCGGCGAGGTGGGGTTCGCGGCAAGGCTTGTGCGCGAACCGCGATTGCGCGAGGCGATCGAGCGGTGGCTTGCCGCCGAGCCTGCGCGGCCCGAGCACGTGAGCGCTGAGGACTGGTTGCGCTTCGAGCAGGAGAAGCACCAACGGCTGCTGGCGGCGTCGGCCGCCCACCGGCCTGCTGGGACCCTAGGCGACGGCGCTGCCGGCCCATCAACTGAGACAACGACGACCATGGAGATCGCATGATGACCCCCACCGCAACGCTCACCGCCGGCGACTTCAAGGTTGCCGACCTCTCGCTCACCGACTTCGGGCGCAAGGAGATCACGCTCGCCGAGCATGAGATGCCAGGTCTGATGGCGATCCGTCGCGAGTACGCCGCCGCCCAGCCGCTCGCGGGTGCGCGCATCACCGGCTCACTGCACATGACTATTCAGACGGCGGTGCTGATCGAGACGCTCACCTCGCTGGGAGCGCAAGTGCGGTGGTGCAGTTGCAACATCTTCTCCACCCAAGACCACGCAGCAGCCGCCGTAGCGGTAGGTCCCGACGGGACACCCGAGGACCCGCGCGGGGTGCCGGTGTTCGCGTGGAAGGGGGAGACCCTCGAGGAGTACTGGTGGTGCACCGACCGCGCGCTGCGCTGGCCCGCTGAGGATGGAACCGAAGGCGTCTCCGGGCCGAACATGATCCTCGACGATGGCGGCGACGCGACGCTGCTCGTGCACAAGGGCACCGAGTTCGAGAAGGCGGGCGTCGTGCCAGACCCCGCATCTGCCGACTCGGAAGAGTTCCAGATTGTGCTCTCGTTGCTACAGAGCTCGCTGAGTGAGGACCCGCAGCGCTGGACGAAGATCGGCCAGGGCATCAAGGGGGTCACCGAGGAGACCACCACCGGAGTTCACCGTCTCTACC
>JBOGYB010000136.1:0-5439 GCA_050696555.1 Solirubrobacteraceae bacterium
GCCGTCGCCCTTCACCGGTTCGGCACCGGTTACAGCAGGCACATCAAGCGGCGAGGGGAGATAGTCAACGACCGCATCCAGCAGGGGCTGCACGCCCTTGTTCTTGAACGAGGACCCACAGAGCACCGGGGTGAGCTTGGTCGAGAGCGTCGCCTTGCGGATCGCCTGCTTGAGGCGGTCCTCCGAGATCTCGCCCTCCTCGAGGATGAGCTCGAGCAGCCCGTCGTCGTAATGGGAGACCTCCTCGAGCAAGTGCTCGCGCGCGACTCCAGCGGCTTCCACGAGGGCGTCGGGGATCGCAACCTCTTCCTGCTCGGTGCCGAGCTCATCCTTGTAGACGATCGCCTTCATCTTCACGAGGTCGACGATGCCCGCGAAATCGCCCTCCGCTCCGATGGGAAGCTGGATCGGAACCGGATGGGCGCCAAGCCTGTCGATCATCGTCTGCACGCCCTTGTCAAAGTCGGCGCCGATGCGATCCATCTTGTTGATGTAGGCGATGCGCGGCACGTGATACTTGTCGGCCTGACGCCAAACGGTCTCCGACTGCGGCTCCACGCCGGCGACCGAGTCAAACAACGCGATGGCGCCGTCGAGGACACGCAGCGAGCGCTCCACCTCGACCGTGAAATCGACGTGCCCAGGCGTGTCGATGATGTTGATCCGATGGCCGTCCCACTCCGCTGTGGTGGCGGCTGAGGTGATCGTGATGCCGCGCTCCTGCTCCTGTTCCATCCAGTCCATCACAGCGGCGCCCTCGTGAACCTCACCGATCTTGTAGGTGCGGCCGGTGTAGTAGAGGATGCGCTCGGTCGTCGTGGTCTTGCCCGCGTCGATGTGGGCCATGATCCCGATGTTGCGCGTCTTCTCTAGTGGGAACTTGCGAGGCATTTCAGATCGTCCGTGGCTTGGATTAGGGGAAATTTTGCAGGTTGCACGTTGGGCGAGCAACGGGAGCCCATACGACTCAGGGCAAAAAAATGGGCCCCTCGGGCCCATGCGCTGCCGGTCATCGGGCGGTTCGCTTCGTTATCTGATCAAGGTCTCCATACTGGTTGGGCACTCGGCGTGGACTTAGGCACCCGACCACGTCCGTCGCCCGCGGGAGGCGACTATAGCAGAGGAAATCGGGCGGTCGACGGCCTCGGCTTGGCTGCTCCCTACAGGTGACCGACGTTGAGGGAAACTACACGCCAAGCGGCTCCACGACGCTCTCAGGCCCGGCCGGGGTCGGCGCCTGCCGCACGTCGGGAGCTTCGGCGCGCAGCAGCACCACACAGGGTATGAGCGTGAGCACGGCGATCCCCAAAGACCACCAGTAGGCAGCGTCGAAGGCATTTGCATGCTCGGCGGGAGTGCTTGCATGCAGCGCCGCCCGCTGCAGCACCACAGCGAGTACCGCCGTTCCGATAGCGCCGCCCAAACGTTGCAGCACGTTCATCTGGGGGGTGGCGTCCGAGAGCTGATCGGTGCGTAGCGAGGTGAACGCCGCGGTCATCGTGGGCATGAAGGACAACCCGATGCCCAGCCCTCGCACAGCGAGCACGAGCGATATAGCGAGGATCGAAGTGTCGGCGGCGACGAAGGCGAGCGGGAGTGTGCTCACGCACAGGATCAGCACCCCCACGATGGCAACGCGCCCACCGCCGAAGCGCGCTGTGAGACGACCGTTGAAGGGGGTCATGGCGAGCATCCCCAGTCCCTGTGGACCGACGAGCAGGCCGGTGACGATCACGCTCTCACCGCGCACCTGCTGGTAGTAGAGGGGCACCAGGATCATCGCCCCAAACAGCGCCGCACCGAGACCGAAGGTGGTCAGCGAGGCGGCCCCGAACACGCGGTTGGCATACAGACGGATGTCGAGCAGGGGTCGCTCCGTTCGCAGGGCATGCCACAGAAACACCAAGGTCAACCCAGCGCCGAAGAGGATCGGCCAGACGACCTTCGGCGCGGTGAAGCTGCCCGTGGTGCCGATCTCAGACAGGCCGTAGACGATCAGAGGCATGCTCGTGGCGAGCAGCGCGAGCCCAACCGTGTCAAGGCGCCCCGGACGACCGAGATCGGAGTGCGGGAGCAACCTGGCGCCAAGCGCCACCGCAAGCACACCAATGGGGACGTTCACAAAGAAGATCCACGACCAGTGAAGGCCCTGGAGGATCACCCCTCCCACGACCGGGCCGAGGATAGGAGCGAGCATCGCGGGCATCGCCACTACACCCATAACCCGTCCCATCCGCTTGGGACCCGCTACCTCGGCCATGATCATCTGACCTACCGGCATGATCATCCCCCCGCCCGCTCCCTGGAGCACACGGAAGACGATCAAGGACGTGCTGGACGTCGCAAGACCACACAGACCCGACCCAAGCGTGAACAGAACGATCGAAGTGAGGTAGACGCGCTTAGCTCCGAAGCGCCGCGCCGCCCATCCTGTGATCGGGATGACCGCAGCAAGCGAGAGCAGATAGCCGGTGACCACCCACTGAATCTGGGAGATGGGACTGTGCAGGTCACGCCCGAGCGTGTCGAGCGCCACGTTGACGATCGTGGTGTCGAGGATCGACATGATCATCCCGAGAATCACAACCCCCGCGACGATCCACACATGGCGCTCTATGCGGTCGGAGGCGGCAGGGGAATCAGGCATGCGGTCCCACCGTAGCGAAGCTTCCCCTTACTTCTTAAGGGGCTTGCCGCAGAAAGCCCCGAAACGGCTTACTACCAGCGGTAGTGGGCGAAGGCCTTGTTGGCCTGCGCCATGCGGTAGATGTCGTCCTTGCGCTTGTAGGCGCCACCCTGCTGGGACTGAGCGTCCATCAGCTCGTTGGCGAGACGCTGGGCCATCGTCTTCTCGCGGCGGTTGCGCGCGAACTCGACCAGCCAGCGCACGGCAAGGGTGCGGGCACGACGGGCAGGCACCTCGACCGGCACTTGGTAGGTGGCACCTCCCACGCGACGAGAGCGAACCTCTAGTGCGGGAGTGAGCGCCTTGATGGAGTTCTCCAACTGCTCGATGGGGTCCTTGTCGGAGCGCTCCCCAAGCAGCGCGAGCGCGTCGTACACGATGCGCTCGGCGGTGGACTTCTTGCCGTCGAGCATCACCTTGTTGATGACCTGCTGGACGAGCTTGGAGCGATGTACGGGGTCCGCTTCAAGCGGACGCACATGGGCGGCTGCGCGGCGCGGCATTACTTCTTCTTCACGCCGTACTGCGAGCGACCCTGCTTGCGATCGCTCACACCGGCGGCGTCGAGCGTACCGCGCACAACCTTGTAGCGCACACCGGGAAGATCCTTGACGCGACCACCACGTACGAGCACCACCGAGTGCTCCTGCAAGTTGTGGCCCTCGCCGGGAATGTATGCCGTGACCTCGATCGACCCTGCGATACGCACACGCGCAACCTTTCGCAGGGCGGAGTTAGGCTTCTTCGGGGTTGTGGTGTACACGCGAGTGCACACTCCGCGCCGCTGTGGGGCGGCGACCTTCTTCTTGCGACCCTTCCCCGACTTCAAGCCGGGGGTGGCGAGCTTTTTCTTGGGGGCGATGCGCCCCTTGCGCACGAGCTGCGAGGTGGTGGGCATTCGACGCGGAATCCTAGCAGCGTCAGGCAGTGGCGCGCAGGCCGGCAGCGCGAACCGGGGCCGGCATGAGAGCAGCCGCCACGAGCACGAGCACAAACGCCAGCGACTGAAGCACGATCCCCAAAGCGTTACCCGGCATGGGATCTCCGAACACGAGTATCCCGCCAGCCACTCCCGCGATGTTCGCGGCGGTGCCGGTCACCGCTATCACCGGTACCGCATCGCCGTCTTGCAGGCCTCGGGCAGACGCATAGAAAGCGACGATCGAAGCTAGTAGCGCGACCGCCAGCCAGGGGCTGAGCAGGACACCCAGGGCCCCGTGGGCACCCAGGATGCCGGTGAGCGCCTTGATCGAGATGTCAGACACGCCGAAGAGGATGCCCGCGGCAGCGCCAAGCATCATGCCGTGGTGCTCCACCGGACCGCCGATACGAGGGCCCATGATGAGCAGCCCACCGAGCCCGAACAGACCGGCCTCGAAGGAGATCATCGCGGCGTCTGAGAAGTGGGAGCTCGCGCCGTGCATCGCGGGGAGGGTGACACCGAGCATCACCAGGCCCGCGGCGGTGAGCCATAGCCCAAGCCACTGGCGCGGGCCCACCTTGTAGCCGAACATGCGATCGGCCATCACGGCGATTAGCACCACGCCGCCCGCCAGGGCGACCTGCACGACAGACATCGGTGCGAGCGCGAGCGCAGCTACGTGCAACCCCCAGGAGCCCGCCGCGACGAGCATCCCGAGCGCGAACCACTTCGAGGAGAACAGCAAGCGGGCGGAGCGTAGAGGATGGCGCACTTCAACCTTGCCAACCGTGTTGGCCCCTCTGTACTTGTAGAAGAAGCCGAGGTTCGCCACGAAGGCACAACCGAGCGCGAGGAGTATGCCGAGATAGAGAGTCATCGTGTGGGGACCGACGGACTCATCCATCGGCAGCGCGCATGGAATGCTTTACTGCGCCCACGCGGCCCAGGCAGATTACCGGTCGCTACCTCTGTGCGAGCTAAAGACGAACCACATCTAACAAAGACGCAACCGAAGAGACCGCTGCTGCTGGTGGACATCGACGGCGTGATCTCCCTGTTCGGCTTCGGCCGGCAGCCTCGCACTGAGGGCTCGTTCCATTCGATCGACGGCATACCGCACTTTCTTTCGTTCACAGCGGCCCGGCACCTGCTCGCGCTCGAGCCGATGTTCGACCTCGTGTGGGCAAGCGGATGGGAGGAGAAGGCAAACGAACACCTCCCCCACCTCCTCGGTGTGCCAACGCTCCCCCATCTGAGCTTCGAGCGGTCCGTGGGACGCACGAACGCGCACTGGAAGCTCGACGCGATCAACGATTACGCGGGGGAGCGCCCGCTTGCGTGGATCGACGACGCGTTCAACGATGCCTGCCACGAGTGGGCGAGCGCCCGCGAGGCGCCCACCCTACTCGTTCAAACAACACCCGCGAGCGGGCTCACCCAAAGTGAGACGGAGATCCTCGAGCGTTGGGCAGCGAGACTGCTACTCGCCTGACTCCTCGGGCACCTCAAGCTCGCCGAGTCCCTCCACGAAGCCCGGGTCGCTACTACCGGCGCCGATCTTCTCAAGCGAGGCGAGATCGGCGTCGAACTCGCTGCCATACCCGGCTCCGAGTGCCTCACCGTCTGAGAGACCGAGCTCGGCGGCGATCTCCTCCTGGTTGAGCAGTCCCACGTCGTCGATCGCACGGGGGAGCGGCTCGGAGGGTTCGATCTCGATCCGCCGGTAGCGCTTCAAACCGGTGGCGGCAGGGATGAGCTTGCCGATGATCACGTTCTCCTTGAGCCCATTGAGACGGTCGATCTTGCCCTCCAGGGAGGCGTCGGTGAGCAC
>JBOGYB010000137.1:0-5392 GCA_050696555.1 Solirubrobacteraceae bacterium
CAGCCTATCAACGCGCACCACTCACCGGGTCGTCCGCAAGACGTCAGATCAGGAAACGATCACGACTTGGCCTTCGGTCTCAACGCCACCGGATCCCGCTCCACCGGGGCCCGCACCGGGCGAGCCTACTTCGCCGCCTGCTTCCGCACCTGTGCCGCCATTCGATTCGTAACCATAGGGGCTCACTTCGCGGCTTTCTTTCACCTTCCTGGCCCTGTATCGCAGGTGGTCCTTCCATTTCCTGTGGCGATTCCCCGCCGCCATACGGTGACGTTTCGATCCCTGGCCGCTCTACCTGCGATTCGCCTTCTGACCCTGTCGCGGAGCTGCCACCGCCCGACTGGATCGTCTTGATCACTTTGGAGACGGTGTCGGAGGAGATGGCGAAAACCCACACCGGTACTGCCGGGCTGAGACCCTTCACTGCGCGTAGCCTCGCTTGCTATCTGCGAGTTCACCCCGATCACATCGCCCTGCGAGTTCAGCAACGGGCCGCCGGAGTTACCGGGATTCAAGGGCGCATCGGTTTGGATCGCTCCCTTTATCGCGGCACCATTGGGAGCGGCGATTTCGCGGTCGAGCGCCGACACTATGCCCTTCGTGAGGGTCTCATCAAGGCCGTAGGGGTTGCCCAACGCATAAACCGTGTCGCCGACCTGCACCGAGCCGGAGCTGACCAGTTCAGGGGTTGCAGACCGAGCCCTTCGGGGTTGACCTTTGATGAGTGCGAGGTCGCTGTTGGGATCGGTGCCACCACACTCGCCGCTCGGCTCACACTCGAAGACTTGCCGGGGCTCACGGCGATGCTCGCTCCTTCGGAGATGACGTGGTTGTTGGTGAGGATAAGCCCTTCGTTGTTGAGCACGGTCCCCATCCCACTGTCCCCACCCTGGGCGGTGACCGCCCTGATCAACACCACGCCCGAGGCGTCCCGCTGATAGACCTGAGTGGCGCTTGGCGTTGTCGCCGACACGTCCTTCCTCACGGCGCCCGTGGCGGCGGTCGGCTGAGCGGCCACAGTATGGACTAGAGCGCTACCGCCCGACCCGCGGGACGCGGCGAAGAACACGCTGACGGCAACAGCACCGGTGAATGCCGCCAAAACCATGGGAAGAAGAGACGTTTCACGAGAATCTCCGATGTGGGGATCTCAGTGTGCGTGCTCTTCATCTACAAGCGCTAAGGCAATTCGAAATCGACACTAACGATCCTCGAAAGGCTTCATAACGAAATGCAAGACGTCAGCAGGACTCGTTTTGCGCGCGCCATGGCGCCCGAGCAGAGCCACCCATCCATGGCCCGGCCGCTACGCTACACAGTGCCTGGCGACGTGGCGGAGTGGCTACGCAGCGGCCTGCAAAGCCGTCTACACCGGTTCGATTCCGGTCGTCGCCTCTAGCCCGATCTGGAGGGTGTCCGCCACCCTAGAACGTTTGTCGTGCTCCGTAGGTCACTCCACGTACCGCCGCCACCATGTCATCGAGCCGTGGACGGCCCAAATAGGTATCTGTGGTCCCAAGGTGGGCGTGCCCGAGAAGGTGCTGAGCGATGCGCGTATCGGTCTGGCGTGCGATGTGCTCCGCGTAAGCGTGACGGAGGTCATGAGGGCGGACATGCGCCGCTACCCCGGCACGTTCGGTGACGCGCATCACCAGCTTTGCGTAGGGCTTGGCTTGACGACGGCCGCAGTCGCAAATCCTTGCGAGCCGTGTTGAACGGGGGATTCCTGAACCGCTGCGCGGGCAACCCATCGGACAGATGTCAAGTACTTGGCATTTCATCTGCCAATACCGTGTATCTCGATAACGGCGTGACCTACGGGATCAAGTCGGACCAGGAGCGAGCACTTCGACGTTGACGAGCGCAAGCGCTTCTTGCATACGCTTGTCATAGGTAGCAACTGAGCCTAGATCAGACCCGAGGCTGACAGCGCTGGCCACGTGGATGGCGTCGAGCGCCCCCACGCTAGTTGGCTTCACTTCGCGCGCCTCGCCAACGATGCGCTCGTCCAGGGGGATGGTCGTGGTCGACGCGAGAATGCCCCGCAGCACGAGGCTGCCATCGACCACCGAGTTTGGTCGCTCCTCGCGGGCACGAGACACCGCTCTTGGCAGCTCGACGTTGGTAACGAGACTCGTGGCGAGCTTGGACCAACACAGCAGCTCAGCTTCGATCGCCTCGGACTCGGCCTCGCGGTGAGCAACTTCACCAAAGCCGAGGTATCTAGGTAGAGAAGCCTTGGTCTGCCGCTGGCTCTCAGGGCCCGCCATGCCCGCCGTCGGACTCATCGCCCCGCATGGCCATCAGAGCCTTCGTACCGGCGTCGGTAACTGGTCCAGTCAGTGGACCTTGTTCGGCAAGCACATCCCGAAGGGATCGTGTCGGGGGTCGCAAGCGTCCAGCCTGCGCGCCCACGCCTGAACCCGCCCTCCCTGCAGAGGACTTGCCAGCCGACGTTTTGCTGCGTGTCTTGGCCATGCTTGAAGTTTATCGCGGCTACCGGCCCCGAAACGCGTGGAGCGTCCGGGTCGGGCGTGTAGTGCAGGTAGCGTTCGGTCGTGGTGATGTGGCGGTGGCCTATCAGTCGCTGGACCTCGTGGACCTTGAACACGCGGATCGCCTGCGTGCCAATCGTGGCGCAGATCGTGCAGCGCAATCTTGGCAACTCGGCTCGCTCCGCGGCTTTCGTGAACCGGCGGTAGACAGCGGAGCACCTTGCCAACCAGCCGTTTCCGCACGCAACCTGAACTGCTACGCTGTGTAGCAACTATGGAGAGTCGCACCATCCCACAGCGAGAGTTGCGCAACAACATCGCGGAGGTTCTTCGCGATGCCGAGTCCGGCACGGAGTTCACCATTACCGTGCGCGGTCGCGCCGTAGCTCGCCTGGGTCCCACTGATCATCCCCACGAGCGCCGACTGGATGTCGATCGCGACACCTTCCGCGCGATCCTCGCCGACACACCCGTCGACGGCGCCTTTGCAGCGGATGTCGCCGCGATGCGCGCTGACGAGGAACCGGTCGGCGATCACTGGGATCGTCCTTGAGCGGAGCGCTGCTCGACACATCCGTCGTCATCGACGGCTATGCCTCACTACAAGTCGGCGACGTACCCGAGACGGTGGCTATCTCTGTGATCACGTTGGGCGAGCTTCGAGCGGGTGTGCGGCTCGCAAGCGATCCTTCGACACGCGCCGCCCGGCAGAGGCGCCTCAACGCGGTTCGCGACGCCTTTGAGCCAATCCCCGTCGATGAGACCATCGCCGAGCACTACGGAGACGTACTCGCCGCCGCACGCTCCGCCGGGCACACCACAAAGGCGACCGACCTGTTGATCATCGCTACAGCCGCGGCGACTGGCCGCACGCTGCACACACTCGACACGCGCCAAGCGGCACTTGCGCAAACCGCAGGCATTGCAGTTCAATGAGCCGCGCCCATCGCAGGGTGCGTGCCGGAAAATACGCCAGCGACTTGCAAGACCTGATATTCCAGGAGCGCTGGCGTGAAATGCTCGCCCAGTCCGGTGGTCGGCGCGCGGCGTCGGGGAGGACTGGTCAGTGTGCTCGCGTGTCTCCCAGAGCGAGCGTTATCACGATACCTGCTAAAGGGCTCGCTCTCACCGGGAAGCAGAAGCACCAGTTTCGATGTCAAATTTGGCCAGTTCACGTTCGACCTCAGAAGACGGCTCTGGATGTGAGGGCGTCATCTGCTGGACCCAGTCACGGTAAGACGCGATCGAGACAAGCCTAAGCTTGTCGAAGTAAGCAGCGTTTGCGACGGTGCCGGTCGACTCTTCGTATCGTTGCGTCCCTTGTATCGCAAGCACCGCAATGAGAGGCGCGACTGCCAGCCAGACCGGCGACATCGCGACTGACAGAAGCACCGTGAGGGACAAAAGCGGCGGCACCACAATTAGCCGGAGATCGCTCTCGCTGCGCAAGCGGTCGACCTCCCCAAATAGCTCTGGCTGGTCGCCTACGAGCAGATTAACCGGAAGCCTCATCTCGTTCCGAACCTGCTCTAGGAGCGCTGATCGGCGAGTGAGCAGCTCGGCAATAAACGTATGCAGACGGCGCCATATTTCTTGGTTGGAGTCATATCTATAATCCTCCATAATGGCATTGCCAATCTGATCCAAACGCTTAGAGACAGCACGTCTTTCATCGAGGCCAGCGTAAACGCCAGGCTCATCTGTGTTCTTCATCGACTGTACTGGAATAGTCGCTAGTACAGAGTGAACTATCGGGCGATGCTTCTGAAGCCAGACACGCTGTTCGACATCGACACGTTCAGCTATTTGCTCCGATAGGCCAGTGAAAGCCAACGAATCGGCACCTTCAGTCGCCGTCAAACCTCTGCGAACGACTACCACAAGTCGCCTGACAGCTGGGGATAGCTCCTGAGATATGCACCCGAGTAGATATGCGAGGACGCTCACCGCGACCGTCAAACCAACCTTGCCGATGGCATCGCCAAGGTCGAATGCCGCAGCGAGCGCTCCGGCTGCTCCGGCGCGATGCACGTGCGGCTCAAGTCCAAGCCAAAGCAGCAAGAGCCAAAGGTATCCCGCTATGAGCGGGGCTCGTAGATCGCGTGCCCCAGGTAGTGCACTAGCAAGGATCTGCACGAGCGGCTTTCGGCGCTGACCTTGAGACGTTCACGGGTTTAGACATGTCTTCTGGCACGTGACAGGGGACATGCGCGGGACTCTAGCGCTCACCGCTACCGTTGTGCCGGTCCGATTTCATTTGGCGTCGCATAGGCTACGTTGCGATAAGGTCGTACGCGCGAGTAGTCGGTGCTACACAAACCGGCGACGGCTCGAAATCCGTGAACGACTGCGTCTGTGCCAGCGTGCCGGGTGGGCATCCAAGAGAGGCCTTCTGCCTCAATGTCAGATCGCGACTGCAGAAGGACACTGCCACCCTCAGAAGTCCCCGATCTGCCACGTGCCGTTGTCGGCATCCCCCGGGTTGAAGTCGGACGTGTAGTCGGCGATGCGCACGTAGGAAGATCCGTGAAGAGCGTCTGCGTGACCCTCAACTGTTCCAGCTCCTGTGTTCCGCAGCTTCACAAACCCAAGCTCAGGCACACCTCCTGCCGCGCCGAACAGGTTCCACGCTCCATCGCTCGCGCCGGCTGGGTTGAAGTCCGTGGTGTAATCGCCCGCCCTTCTGTAGGACCCACCCTGCAACGTATCCCAATGCACCTCCACAGTCCCCGACCCAGTGTTCCGCAGCTTCACGAATCCAAGCTCGGGAGCGCCATTGACCGAACCGAACAACTCCCACACCCCGTTGCCCGCATCCGCCGGACTGAAATCGGACGTGTAATCGCCCGCCCTTCTGTAGGTCCCACCCTGCAACGTATCCCAATGCGCCTCAACCG
>JBOGYB010000138.1:0-5352 GCA_050696555.1 Solirubrobacteraceae bacterium
CACCTGCCCATCGGGCATACGGCACCCATACACGTGGTACTCCGCCGCCCTCGCGCTCCCTACACCCACGATCGCGCTTGTCCCGCAGAGCGCCACCACCGTCGTCACGACGCCTACCACGATGCCGTTCCTTCTCATCCTCAACATGCCCAGATTCCTTTCCGTTCGAGCTTTCTCCGGCGGCCACATGGCTGCCTTTGAGCACATGTCGCTCGTGGGGCCCCCACCACCCCCCTGGCAATTCGCTGCCGCCCTGTCTATCTGAAGGCCAGCATGCTACGCATACGGAATCTTCCGGATGATCAAAATCGACGGATGTTCGGGGGTGAGTTGATGCGGTGGTCAGCGCGTTCGCGCGTTGACCACCCCACCACCACCGCAACCCAGCACTTCGATCTTCGTGCCCCTGTGGAGCACAAGCCCGTTCTGTGCCACTAGCGAAGTGGGCATGGGGAGGCGCACAACACGTTCGCGCACCCTCACCCTGCGGGTTACGGTGCGCGAGCCCACCCGTTGAGTGACGGAGCGAGAGACCGTCACGAGCTTCCCGAGGGCGCAGAGCTTGGTGTTGGCGCTGAGCAGCGAATGGGCCCCCGGGGGGAGATATATCTCCATGCTCTGCACGGGGATGTCGGGGATCGTGTTGAACGTCACGCTGACACCCTTGTCGTGGACCGTTGTGGAGCCGGGGAGCTCGAGCGTGACTCCCTCCCCCTGCATAACCATCACCGGCGAAGGAAACACGTTGGGGCCCCGAGAAACCAGGTACACCGGGCCCGTGAGCTGAGTGGAGAGAACGGAGGTTCGTGCCTTGGCGATCCCCACGATCGAGGTGGGGGGACAGGCGGAGGGGTTGACATCGAACGTACTCCCCCTACATGCCCCTTGCAGTGTGGTGAGCCGGGGCGGGAGCTGCGGTGGCAGCGCCACTTTCATCCGCGCGAGGTTTGCCCCGATTCCCGCTTCCTCCTTCGGAAAAGAGAGCTTCAAGTCGAGGCCCGCACCGCTTGCGTAAGTGGTTTTGCCGGCCATCGAGGCCCTGACGGTGGGTTTGAAGGATAGGTACCTGCACCCCCCCACCGCGAAGGGGTTGGTGGCGCCCGCCGCACCCCCTTCCGCCCCGGCGACCGTGGCTGTGATGACTTGCGCGTCGCAGTCCGTTGGGTTCATCGTGAAGTTGGGGCGATCGATGTTGAGCGTGATCCGTCGCAAACGCAGCGGTACCCCCAGCACGATCTGTGGGAACTGGTCGCTGGTCACGATGAGCGCGGCGGTGTGAGGGTCGATGTCGATCCGTGCTCGGATTACCACCGATCCCAGATCCAGTGGTCCGGCTACCGCGTGGGTGACGATGCTCAAGCCGAACGGAGCACCCTCGTATGGACCGGTGAGGTACATCGTGCCGGGCATCGACAGAGGCGATCCCGAGCCGACCGTCACGATGGAGCTGCCGATGCGCGACCCTTCGGGACATGTCCCCGCGTTGGCGAGCGCCTCTGCGCACAGGGGCACGCTTGACAGCACCGCGGAGAGACCCGCGGGAGCGTGGAGCTGCAGTTGGGAGAGATAGGGTTCTCCTTCCTGGCGGGTGACCGTGAAGGTAAACGGACTGAAAGCTCCCGCCGTCGCGTCCACGCTCCCGGCGACTACCCTCGGCGCCAACACAGGCGCACTGGGGCAACCGGTCACGACGTAGTAGTCGGAGGGAGAGGCGTCGGGGGTGTAGGGAGTGCTCCACGGTTGGATGTCGGAGGTGGTGGTCGCCGTCCCGCATCTCGGGGGGTTGGCAAGCAGGGCACGCGATCCACCGGAGAGGCGCAGGTTCAGTTCGTCGAGCTGGAGCTGTGGCGCTTCGGTGAGACGTACCGTGAGCTCCCCCGTCGCCGGGTTTGCCTGAACCGTGGCTTCCAGCTTGATCACCACACCTTCGTTTCGTTCCCCATTTTTGCCTCCCAGTTCGATGTATAGGTGGTAGAGGGTTCCATCGACCGCGTTTGCATCGCTGCAGGGCCGCGCACCCCCGCAGCGAGGGGTGGCAAGGTAGACGCGGCCCTTGATCGGCCTGGGGAGGAACGGGGTAGTCGCTTCAGCCACACCCACCGTGGAGGCTTCAGGACAATGCCCGGGCGCAAGTTCCGGTTCGGTGGGCCCTTCGGGGGGGATTTCTTCGCCGATGCCTACTTCTTCGGGTTGCAGTGCCTCGCCGGCCGCGTTCAAGCCCGTGGGGATATTGAAACCCGTGGGGCCGGTCGGTTCGCATGCCTTTTGACCGTCGCCGACGCTCGGGTTGATCGACAACCCCTGGGGGAGCGTTATCGTCGCTGCCCGCAACGGAGGTGTTGCAACGAGGGCGCTCGCGCCTTCAACCTGAGGAACCTTCACTGCCACGCTCACACCCACGGCGCGATCGACTCCCACCGTTTCGGGTCTCACAGAGATTTCCGGATGAAACGGAAGGCGGTCGCAATATGCCATCGGGGGGAGCGTGGATTGCGCTTGCACGTAGCTTGTGGGGTTCTGCCACGAATCGACCCACACAGTGGTTGCCTCCCCCACACCCGAGCAAGTGCTTGGCATCGTCAGGAACGGTGTGGCTTCCTCCCCACTTAAGAGCCCCCCTCCTGTGCAGCTCCATTGATTCATACCTATCAGCCCGAGACAGGACAGCCCACGCTGGGGATCGTGAACCGGGTCCTCCGGCACTCCCCATAGCGTTGTTTCCATGCTCGCGAGATGCAGCATCGGCGCATTTTCGACGATGCCAGAGAGGTTGGGAACCGGGAGCCCCCGCCCGACGAGCGCGAGGCTGTAGCCCTGCGGCGTACGGACCAAGTGGGCGGTGAGTAGCACCCTACCGAGAAGCGGCACCTCCAGCCCGAGCTCGGCTGGTTGACCGGGATATGGAGTCATCTCGAAGATCGCGCCGAGCACCGACAGTCGTTGTTCGCCCCCCACGAAGCGAAGGACGAACACGCCCACCTGTGAATCGGTGGGGCACTGTTCATTCTGCCCTGAGCAGTGCGCCACCGTTTGCGGGTTGGCCACCATGCCCACAGGCAAATCGATGGTCACATTCCGCGGATCTCCCGCTGCAAACACCTGACCGGCTTCAGTTTCTTCGGTGGCGAATTGGATAGAGGTCGTAAGGGCATCGGGGTGGCCGGCGGCCTGGGTGAACAAATACGGTTCGTTGTCGCCTCCCGGGGTCGTCTCGGTGGTTTGCGTGGAGAACGATTCGATCCCAAACGGCTTTGGCTCGATGCCTACCGCGATGGAGGGGACAGACATCACACACAGCATCAACGCCGCCGAGAGAAGCGCGTTTCGGTAGATACCCCGCGGCGTGAAAGCTAGTGCGATGGACATGGGACGCGGTAGACGACCTGCTCGGAAGTGCCGTCCTGGAAGCCGAGAAGAGCACCGAACGGGAAGCCCCCCTTAGGGCACCCCCGAGGAAGCCGTATACCGTTTGGGTGGTAGGAGAGCGTCCTGCCATTCACCTGGCGGTGGTAGGTGAGGTGCAGGGGGCCAATCGTGGAGGTGAAGGTCTCAAGCGCCAAATTGGGCCCGTCGGGCCACGCCTGCACAAGTGGAACCTGGGTATCGAGCTGTTCTCCGTATGGAGCTCTGTCTTCTTCCACGACACTCGGGAGCACCAGTTGCGCAAACACCGGAGAGAGGGCTTCTACGTAGAACAGCACTTCCAAGCGGTCTTCCACCGCTGGGCCCATGAGCGCAGCGAGAGACGCTTTCTCCTGTACAGCGACACCCCCAACCGGAACGGCGGCGGTTGCATTGCCCCCGCCGATGCGGGCGTTTGCCGAGCATCCGTGCAAGCCTCCCTGGATCAACCTTGGGGCCTCGCAGTTGGCTTGCCCCAACGTGGTGGTGGCAATACCCATATTGGGGGGCAATCGCAAAGCGAGGCTGGTGACGGGCTGCGGTGGGGCTCCGTTGGGCCCGCTTACGCGCAAGGACAGCTCGATCGTGGTGCGCTGGCCGAGGAGGTAGGGGTCGAAGGACACCCGCAGCTTCGCCGTCTGCGTTGCACCCGCACCGCTTGCCAGGGTCATCGCGCACGCGAGGAGGACGAGCGCGATGACGAGGGAAACCCGAAGGAGCCTCACACCGGCCTTTCAGGCACCGGTGGGGAGGTTAGAGGTTGGCTTCACCGTGGGCTTTTACTTCCATCGCGAAGCTGGTTCGCGAGATCTTGCCGCTGATCCCCAGCGGTTTGCCGTTGACCTCGGAGAGGTGGCTGTACTTGCCGGTACCTCGCCGGAGCGTGAAGGTGCCGCCGAAATAGCCGTACAACCCTTTCACTACGTAGTTGGCGTTGGCGGTACCGCTGATCGAGCCACCGCTGGGGTAGATCGTGACCAGGGCGGTCACGGATTTGGGGTGGATCGTGAGGGTGACCGTCACGGGGGCGTTGTAGGTACCGGTAGCTCGCCCCCGCTCGGTTAGCGCGGAACCGTGTTCCGCCGTGAATTTCAAATGAGCTGTCTCTTGGAGGATGATCCTCCTGGCGACTGTCGCCACCGGCTTGCCCGTCCCGCCGAATGCTTGCGCGGCGATCCCCGTCGCAGTGGCTGCGAGCACGAGACCGCAGCCCGCCAACGACCGTCCGATAACGGCTTTTCCCTGACTTCGTTGCATTACGCGCCTCCTCCTCCTTACGAGCTTGCCAGAAACACAACCACTCCCGCAGCTTTTGGGGATAGGTGTTTCTGACTCGCTTCGGTGCCCATCGGTGGAAATACGCGCCCGGGGAGACCCGCGTCCACCGCCCTGTGTCCCTAAGTATACATTCCCATTTATCGGCAACTTCGAACATTAGGGCATCTGGGGGATCGCCGAGAGCCCGCAGAATGGGGGAAGTTTGAGACGATCGCTCAGGCGCCGAAGCGGATCGGGAGCTCGGCGAGGCCGTAGATCCCGAGGATGCTCTCGAACACGGGCTCCCCGTCGAGCTCCAAACGGGGCATGTGACGGGCGAGGAACGACAGGCCCTCTTCCAGCTCGAGGCGTGCGAGGTTGGCGCCGAGGCAGTAGTGGACCCCAGCACCGAAGGTGAGCGCGCGGGCCTTGGGGCGGTGGGCGGTGATGTCAAACGAGTGCGCGCTCACCTCGTTCGCGTTCGTGCTTATACGCGCGCGCGCGAGTCCCCCTCTATGCGCATCACCACCTCCTGC
Organism: Solirubrobacteraceae bacterium; assembly: GCA_050696555.1. GTDB lineage: Bacteria > Actinomycetota > Thermoleophilia > Solirubrobacterales > Solirubrobacteraceae > Palsa-744. The sequence goes on from JBOGYB010000138.1 coordinate 5,196, forward strand.
CTCGTCAGCGGAATCCCGCGTCGTGATTACTGCCTCGTCATCCGGCAGATCACGGTTGGCGGTGAAGGCGCACACCATCACGATGGTGTCCTTGGGGAAGGTGACGTCCCTGTAGGTGAGATCCTCGACGGCGATGCGGGCGGTGAACGGGGTGATG
>JBOGYB010000139.1:0-5288 GCA_050696555.1 Solirubrobacteraceae bacterium
GAGATAGCCTCTCCTCGCGCGCGCGAGGAGACCCACAGGCGGGATGAACCTCCACCTCCAAACTCGACCTGGATCAAACCAGGCGGTAACCGACACCCCATACGTTCACGACGAGTCCACTCGCGCCGGCCACGTCGAGCTTGCGGCGCAGACGACTGGCGTGACTGTCGACAGTGCGGGCACCGGACCCCGAGCGCTGACCCCATACGGCGTGAAGCAACTCCTGCTTGGAGCACACGGTGGCGGGGCTGCGTGCCAGCTGGAGCAGAAGCTCATACTCGAGGCGACAGAGACCCACCTCCGTTTCCTCGAAGCGCACGCGGTGGGCTCCCGTGTCGATCTCCAGTCCCCCAACACGCAGCAGCCGCCCAAAGGTTGATCGCTCCGCACGGCGCAACACCGCTCTCAGCCGCGCACGCAGCTCGAGGTAGGGAGCGGTAGATGCGACGAAGTCGTCGGCGCCCGTCTCAAAAGCGCGCAGAAGGTCCAACTGGGTGACCGAAGGACTAAGCAGAATCACTGGAAGATCCTCAACCCAGGCGTATCGTGGGGAGGACCCGTGCGTGCCCGAACGGCGGATCTCCTCGAGCAGGTCGAGCGCGCCGCGAGGCGTGTCGAGCGCGCCGAGCACAATCGCTCTAATGGCTCGAGCACGCGCGAGCACGCGGGCGTGCTCCTCGGTGCGCGCGAGTACCGCGGTGTAGCGGTCGGCCCGAAGCTGCTCGACGAGCTCACCGCCGATCGACTCGTCGGACTCGACGACGAGAATCGTCTCATCGAGACGGTTGACCTCGCTACGTTCAGCCTCCACCTTTGGCCTTAAGGCGGAGATCATGCGATTTCCTGCCAAGTTCTGGCACTCCGCTCGCGAAAGCTCACTGGAGTTCAACCTCACGTGGGCTGACACCAAGGCCCTCGCGAGCGATCGTTGCAAGCACGTCGACATGAATCCAGGGTGTGATCGCCTTCTCGCCCCCTTCGGGCATAAGCCCGATCCGTCGCGCCACCCAGCTCGTCTCGCCACTTACCCTGCCGTGCCGATCGCGCTTGACCATGCCACAGCGGAAAGCGATCTCACCCAAGCTCAAACCGTGCCGATCGATCGCGTACAACGCCGCTTCACGTAGGCCACGATTGAGCACAACCGGACTGTCACACAGGCGCTCGTATTCGTTGCGCAGGCGCGTGACTAGGAGATCGGGATCGTCGCGATGACGGGCAATAGCGCGCTCTGTGAGGCTGCGCATAGGCTCATAATTCTCGAAAACGGCAATGACATGGCGCAAAGCGACACGCTCGGACGCCGAACCGCAAGATGGCCGGCGTCGACACCAACGCAACTGGGCGGTGACGCCCTCTTCGGAGAAGGCGTCGATGCTGTAGATAGCGCCGTCGCCGTCCACCAAATCGTCATCGTCGAAGCCGGAGCGATCCAGCGTCGACGAGCCATGAGAATCGTCGGCGAGAGGATCGATCAAGAGATCGTTGGGTTGCACGCGCCGACACCAGCGTCCACCCGTATCGGCGAGGTAGTGTCGGCAGACCAGGGTGGCGTTCTCCTCCGGCTCATCGGCGGCCAAATGAGCGACAAGGCGACGATCGCAGAGGGTGGCGGCATCGCGGTCGAGTACGAGCACGCTACCTCCGTAGGCGGGAAGAGTAAGCAGCTCGCGTCGGCGACGTTGCTCGTCGAGATAGGCAGCGATCGGGCGACCAGCGACCGTCTGTGCACGCCGGCATGCGGGCTGTGCGTCGGGGGAGAGTCGCGAACGAGCGGAAGGTGATGCTGCGAGCGCATGTCGAATGGGCGATTTACAGGATGCGATGGGCACCATGGCGTTGTGATCTCCTGACGGTCAGGACCGCTCTATTTGGGGTAGACCGGTAGCGGTGTGGTGGGGCTTGTAGAACCACTCCGCCGAGGTGTTCAACAGGGGGACAGGAACCGGCGAGAGCCCCGGCGACATGTCCTTTGTCTCTGACTCAACAACCGCCAGCCGGTCTCGGACGGGGCAGTAGCGTGGCTAGACGAGTCTGAAAGTTGGCGGCAACCCTCGAGCCAACGCAACTCGACGAAAGATCGAAGTTAGATAGATTCGTGATCGTTTCCGGGTCCAACCTGCGGGTATATACGTCTGACAAGAGCTAGACGCCAGAGTGAGCAGTTCGCATGAATTGCTCCGGCGCGTCACAATGCGAGCTAGTGGACGACATCGACGGACGCACCGTAGATAGATCGCCGAGCCGCAAGTCGGCGCGCCGCAAGACGCGCAAGGGCGCACAGAACGCAATGGACCCTCGCAGCCGGATGACCGAGGCGATGCTCGCGTGTATCGGCGAGCAGGGATATGGGACCACGGTGGTCGCAGATGTGATCGCCAAGGCGGTGGCGTCGCGCAAGACTTTCTACGAGCACTTCGAGGACAAGCACTCTTGCTTCTTGGCAATGAGCGACGGGGTGCTAGGCGAATGGGTGGCACGGATCGAGAGCGCCACTGAGAGTGCCGAGGGGAAGACCGAAGTCCTGGAGGCGCTTGTGGGAGAGCTGTTCGAGCTGGCGCGCGAGAGCCCACCTGCGCTCAGGGTACTCGCGGTGGAGCTCACTGCCGCGGGACCGTCGGGCATGATTCGTCGGGAGCGTGCTCTCCAGGAGATTGCCAGGCCATTGGAGAAAGTCCTCGGTGAGGACTCGCCAGATTACGCACTGCAAGCACGGGCGATCGTGGGCGCGATCGTACGCATCCTCTACGCCCGCGCGCGCCGTGGAGCAAGGGTCAGGCGACCGCGCCGAGCAGAGATGCTTGCGCTCGCGCCCGGAATTATCGCGTGGGCTTCTCGCTACACACTCGAGCCGGCTCCCGGACCAACCTCGAAGGCACCGAGATCGGTGGCATCTTCTGCGGTTGGGGGTCGTGCACCTGGAACCTTGTCCCTCAACTCACGGGCTATAGAGCGCAGAGGATTGCCACGCGGCGAGGGGAACGTGTCGCGCAGCTTTGTCGTGCACAATCAACGTGAGAGGATCCTTGACGCTCTTGCCAACCTGTCGGCCACAAAGGGGTATGGCGCCACCACAATTCCTGAGATCGTGCGCGAGGCCGCTGTTTCCGTACAAGCTTTCTATGAGCACTTCTCAGGCAAGGACGATGCGTTCCTCGTGGCTTACGAGATTGGGCACCGCAAGGCGCTCGCGATTGTCGAGAGGGCATACGAATCCCAAGAGGACTGGCCCCAGGCAGTTCACGTCGGAATCGCAGCCCTACTCGAGTTCCTCGCTTCCGAGCCTTCCTACGCGCACCTGGCGCTCATAGACGCGCTTACCGCGAGCCCCAAGGCCGCAACGGTCGCCTACGAGGGGATGAACGGTTATGCGGGAATGCTGGAGCCCGGACTGGAGTTGGCAGGCACCGAGCATCCGGCGGCGCCGGTTGCGGTGGAGGCCACTACGTGCACTCTGCTCGAGCTGTGCTTTGTATATGTGGCCGACGAGCGCACCCGCGAGCTTCCTACCCTGATAGATCTCGCCTGCAATTTGGCGCTGCGGCCTTTCATAAGCGTGAGCGCGCACTAAGCCCTTTCAGGCCAAATGGGGAAATTGTGGTCTTTGTTCAGTGGCTCTTTTGTAATCAGCCGTGAATGATGCGGGCATGGCTGCAGCAGACACAACGGAGATCGCTGAGCAGATCCTTGACTTTGGTCGCAATCTGCGACGAGCACGCGGACGCGCCGGCTTGACGCAGGCGCAATTGTCCTCTTCGACCCCGCTGGATCGTGCCGCAATCAGCCGTTTGGAGTGCGGCGAGCGAGCCCCCGACATGCCCACCTTGTTGCGCCTCTGCCGCGCCTTGGAGGTAGCTCCGACCGATCTTCTACGTGGTGTCGGGACGGGCGCTTCCGCACGTGGGGCAATGCGGCGCGAGAATGGGACCCCTGGCGATCCGGCAACGGTGTTTGGAGCAAATCTGAAGTGGGCCCGCGGTCGCGCCGGCATCTCGCAAGAGCGGCTCGCACTCGATGCGAAAGTCGACCGGGCGGCGATCAGCGTCTATGAGAACGGGGGGCGTCAGCCTAATCTCCGTACGGTGCTGAAGCTGGCCCTCAAGCTAGAGGTCCGACCTGCGACGCTTCTACGAGGCATCGACCCGAAAATCGACGGCAGTTAGGCAGGTCCCGCACGACGTGGTGACCTCAGGTCATGCCACGTACGCCGCACGGGACCATGCTTCGACGTGAGTCGAAAGGCATCACGCCGAGGCTTGCTCGGATAGCAGCGGGGGCTGGCTGCAACATCCGAACCCTCTTCCCTTGTCCGCCCATTCGGTTCCTGGGAAGTCTCTGATTCCTCCACCTCGCTGAAAACGACTCGGAGTGGTTGCATAACCAGGCCTATGTCACGCTACCAACCCCTTCAGCCTATATCGATCACATTCCGAATCTTTGGATCGAGCGGAATGGTGGCATAGCACTCAATCTATGTCAAGGCACCGTAACCCTTTTTCACACAAACATAGGGCCGATCCGGGCGGCGACCGGAGCCAGTAGGCCCAACCGGCTCTGACGGTCGCGCCCAGTCGGCCCTCTTTTGAGGGTTGGCCGTCCTCTGAGACGCTAGTCCGCAAGACGTCCCGGGTCAGGCCACGCCGTCCGCGCGCCGACGACAGCGGCATCATCCTCAACGTTTGCCACGATGTCAAATCTCTCGCGACAGTTCCAGCATTGTGTCTCCCACTGGGACTCCGAGAGGGACAGCCTCCTCAATCGCCGCCGACATCGTGCCATCAGGGCAAGAAGGACCGGCCGGGGAGGCCGAGCTTGTCCGGGAGGCTTCCACCGGAGGCGTCGACCACGCCCAGCCGGCCTTCCGGGGGGGTGGTTGGCCCGGGATCGGAACGCCCGTCTCTGGTCAGAGGCGCCCCGTCTCCGTGTCGTTCAGACCCGCAGGACGGGTCTGGCGGGGATTCTTAAGCCCGGCGGTACGGGTGTCAAGGGAAGTTTTCGAATCACGAATAATTGTTTCTGATGTCCATATCTCGGGATTCGCCGGTGTTGTTGACTTTTGTACCAGCTCCCCCAATATGTGTGAAAAATCCTACATAACGAAAACCATCGACTATCTTTACATGCTTCTAGCACGCGTCTATACGGTCGCATAGGCCTCGCTTGGCTTGGCTGGCAGCATGATGTGCCACGCGCTCGGGATCGATTCGCAACGGGAGCGTACGAGCTATGAACGGTGCCTGGCGACCCGCGGCCGTCACCCAGCTCACCAGGGCGCTATGGCAGGGTAG
>JBOGYB010000140.1:0-5281 GCA_050696555.1 Solirubrobacteraceae bacterium
GTTGACGGGTGTGGGTAAGCGCTACGACATCGTTTCGTGCTTCGCGGCGCTCACGACGGTCGTGGCGGTGGACCCGAACCCGCTTGCCCCCGCGCGGTACGCCGCCCAGGTGCGGGTGAGCGTCCCCCCGATCGACGACCCGGAGTATGTGCCGGCGCTCGAGCGACTGTGCGAGGAGCATGCCGTGGGAGCGGTGCTCCCGCTCACCGATCTCGACATCGAGGAGCTGGCGAGGGCACGTGAGCAAGGTGGGTTGCCGGCGCTCGTGCCCTCCCCGGAGGTGGCGCGTGCGACATATGACAAGTACGAGGCCCACCTGTTGCTGGAGCGGCTGGGGTTGCCCTCGCCCCCTACGGTGCTCCCGCACCACTCAAACCTCGACTCGCTGCGCTACCCGGTGATGGTGAAGCCGAGGCAGGGGTCGGGTGCGCGCTCTATCCATCTCGCCCACGATCCCTCCCAGGCACGCTTCTTCGTGGAGTACGTGGAGGAGCCCACGATGGTGCAGCGGGCCATGAACGGGCCGGAGCTGTCGATCGACTGCCTCGGGGATCTGGAGGGGCGCTGCCTGAATGCGATCCCCCGCACGATGCTGGAGTCGCGCGGGGGGGAGTCGATCAAGGGCACGGTCATCGACGACCCCGAGCTGGTGGAGCTGGGGTGCCGCGCGATGGAGCTGTTGAAGGTGCGCGGTCCCGCCACGATCCAGGTGTTCCGTGACCCCGAGCTGGGGGTGTGCATCACCGACGTCAACACCCGCTTTGGTGGCGCCTTTCCAGCTCCCACCCTCGCTGCGTTGCCCGGACGCAGCTACCCCGAGCTGATCGTGAGGATCGCCGCGGGGGAGCAGGTGGAGCCACACGTGGGGGAGTACCGCCGCGAGGTGACCTTCACGCGCTACTACTGGCAGCTGGAGCTTGACTCCGACATGCACCCCACCGGGAAGGACATAACAACCGGCGGGCCTCCCAACCCCATCCGCAACCCCCTACGGGGGTAACCCGCGTACGGACCCCCTTGGGGTGTCAGAATGGACCCGATGACCGAGTGCTCTAAATGTGGGGCCCAGATGCAGGAGGGACAGGACTGGTGCCTGCAGTGCGGCACCTCCCGCCCGAAGAGCCTCGGCGCCGGTGGCCCAGGGTGGCGTACGGGCGGGGCAATTCTAGCTGCCACGGCGGTACTGGTGTGCGGCGCCTCGGTGGCGGCGTATGCGGCTCTCAACAAGGCCAAGCCAAAGCCCAAGCATGTGGTTGTGGCGGTGAAGCCCACCACCGTGCCCCCCACGACCACACCGGGCACGATCCCCCCGTCCAGCACCACGCCCGGCACTCCCACCACGCTGACCCCCACGCCAAGCGTTCCGACTTCCACCCCCACGCCGAGCACCCCCTCAGAACCGGTGTTCCCGCCGGAAACGAAAACTGAAGCCACCACGAAATCGACGAGCAAAACAACGAAAAGCTCGGAAAAATCCGAATCGGGCTCGGAATCTGAAGCCCCCAGCCCGATCCTGCTCGACACGAACGCGGCGAGCACCTACAACCCCTACTCCTATCCCCCCGCCCTGTTCGGCGATCCGAGCCTCGCCATCGACGGCGAAGTCAAGACCTCCTGGACGGCTCAGGTGCAGGTGGAAAAGGCGCCCAACATGGCGGAGGGGTTGCTGCTCGACCTCAAGAGCCCGCAGAAGCTCGGGAGTGCCACCGTGAAGACCGGCACCACCGGGGTGACGGTGGAAATCTACGGCGCCAACGGCAACACCATCGCCGGCTCCATCACCGACACCGGCTGGAAGCGTCTCGTGGGGTTGAAAGTGCTGAAGAAGAAAAGCACCCCCCTCGCGCTGAAAACCGAAGGCAAGGGGTACCGCTACATCGTGCTGTGGCTCGCCAAGGCCCCCGCAGGCTCAACCTCCACCAATCCTGGCACGGTGGCGATCGGCGAATTCGAACTTTTCCCCCCGACCTAACGGCCGATGGGCGGCGCCACACTGCGTCCTCGCTCGTTCGTGTGCAGAAGCACACTTCACTCACTGCGTCCTCGTCTGGCTTGCCCCTCGACCGTCAAGAGCCCGACGGTAGCCGGTTAGGCGGGCTTCTTGGCGCGACGCTTGGACGTTGTGGTCCATACCTCGTCGAGGAAGGCCGCGAGCTCGTCGGTGAGGCGCTCAGGTTTGAGGCGCAGCTCCACGAGCGAGTCGGCCTCGATCAGGCGACCGTTGGGGAGCTCCTCGGCCAGCATGCCCGCGTCGGAGAAGGGATGCACCGGATCGCGGCGGTGTCCAAGCACAAGCGCGGGTGTCTTGAACTTGCGTCGTTCAGTGCGGTGGGGCGCGATCCGCCCGAAATACAACCCCTGGATCAACGCTCCCCCCGGCCCGGGGTCCTGGCGTACGAGGTCGAGCAGTACGTTCCCGTAGTGGGGGAGCAGCCGCCGTGGCACCGCGCGGGTGACGCTCGCCACCAGCTTCATCAGTGGCTCCCCGAACGTGAGCGTCACGAGGATCGGAGTGAACGTCAGCGCTGATGCCAGTAGGGCATTGTCGAGCACCGGCATCTCCACGATCATCCCTCGCAGCCGCTCCGGCGCTCTCGCGGCCACCTCGAGTGAGGCGTTGGCGCCGAGTGAGGTGCCCATGATCACCGCCTCGGGGATCTCGAGCTCGTCCATCAGTGCCACCAGTTGCTCGCCGAAGGAATGCATCGAATAGCGCCACATGTCGCGCGGGCGGTCCGATTCGCCGTGGCCGAGCAGGTCAACCGTGATGACCCTGTTGCCGCGTGCCGCCAGCTCTTCGGCGAGTGGACGGTGCATCTTCTGCGAGAGCAGCAACCCGTGCACCAAGATCACGGGGCGCTTGGCTGCCGCGGTGCGGCGGGAAGTCCTTCCCCGGGTGCCGTTGCTTTCGAGTGCGGCCAGTCCTGCCCCGAACTCGGTGTATGCGATGCGCTGCTCGTGGAAGAGAAACGATGGCACACGTCGATCCTATCGACCTCGGCGGGCGCCCCCTAGGGCCGGTGGGTGAGGGCCTGGATAAAACTCGGACCCGGACGAAGCCGTGGATCGCCCGGGTCCGGCCCCCTCTCCGGGGCCATCATCCATAGGCCTAAATGGGATGGCCTGAAGCTAGAACCCGGCAACCCCACCGAAGATGCGGTGATGTCTGCAACTACCGGAATTACAGTAGCTTTGGCTGAACGTCCAACTTAAGGAGGAGGAGAGCATGGCCAAGCAGCCCCGTATCCTCGCCGGGCAGACCGCGGCGATCACAGGCGCCGCGCGCGGGATCGGCAAGGCCACCGCGCAGGCGCTCCTGCGTCAGGGCATGAAGGTAGCCATCGGCGACGTCGACCTCGCAGCCGCCGAGAAGACTTCCTCCGAGCTGGGCGCGAGCACGGTGGCGCTCCCGCTCGACGTCACCGACCGTGACTCCTTCAGCGCCTTCCTCGATCGCACCGAAGAGCAGCTCGGACCGCTGGACGTGCTGGTCAACAACGCCGGCATCATGCCCGTGGGGAGGTTCATCGACGAGGACGACCTCACCGCGAGGCGCATGGTGGACATCAACCTCCACGGGGTAATCCTCGGCATGAAGCTCGCGATGGAGCGGATGGTCCCCCGCAACCGTGGGCACATCGTGAACATCTCCTCCCAGGCAGGCAAGTTCGGCGCGCCCGGGGGGGCTACCTATTCGGCCACCAAGCACGCGGTTGTGGGCCTCTCAGAGGCGGTGCGTGGGGAGCTGCGCTTGATGAAGGCCGACGTCGACCTGAGCTACGTGATGCCGTTTGTCGTCAATACCGAACTCGGTGGGGGACTTGGGGAGGCGCGTGGAATGAAGGTGCTGCAACCCACCGAAGTGGCGGATGCGATCGTGGAGGCGCTGCAGACCGGCCGCGTGGAAGTGTGGGTGCCAAGGTCCGCCAAGCGCACCTCCACGCTTGGTGTGCTCTTGCCGAGACGGCTCTCGGAGGGTATGGCCCGCGCTTTGAAGGCCGACCAGGTGCTCGCGGGCGCCGACGCAAATGCTCGCCGCGACTACGAACTGCGCGCCGCGAAGTCAGAGCCCGCCCTGGCCCCCGCGCCGGAGAAGCCTCAGCTCACGGACGGGGCCTGAAAGCAACCGCCCGGGCGGTCGGGAGGGATAGTCAGGCAGTAAGCCACTCGGCGATGAGCCTGCCGATCTCCGCTCCCGCGTCCTCTTGCAGGAAGTGGGAGGCGTTCTCGATCGTGCGGGGCTTCTCGCGGCCGATCGCCTCGGCGAAGCGCTCGCCGGTGGAGAGCGGAAGCACTGGGTCGGAGTCGGCCCACAGCATCAGGGTGGGGCGCTTGTCGTCTCTGAGCGCGTCGAGCACCTGCTGGCCGGCCGCCGCGCCGGTCTCCTCGGGGGAGCGGGGGATCATCAGCGGGAAGGCGCGCGCCCCGGCCTTGGAAGCGACGCTCGGGTAGGGGGCTTCGTAGGCCGCGATCACCTCGTCGCCCGGGTCGTTCTTGCAAGCGCCGCGCACGAGGAACCCAACCGGCAGATCCTCGGTGCGCTCGACGAAGTCCCTGAACGCCGTCCACGCGTCGGTCATCTTCTGATGGCCGGTGAACAGGCCGGTGTCGAGGATCACGAGCCGGTCGAAGCGGTCGGGGTGCTCCACGGCAAGGCGCAACCCGATTGGCCCACCCCAGTCGTGCACCACCATCGTGGCGCCGCGCAGGTCGAGCTGATCGATCAGTGGGCTAATGGCGGCGACGTGGCGGTCGTAGGAGTACCAGTCGATGTCGATCGGCTTGTCCGAGCGCCCGAACCCGGGCAGGTCGGGAGCTATGCAACGAAAACCCGCGTCGCGCACGGGGGTGAGCACCTTGCGCCACAGAAACGACCATGTGGGCTCGCCGTGCATGAACACCACCGGTGCCCCCTCCCCCTCGTCGACGTGCGCGAGCCGCAGGCCCTCGTGCTCGCGGTAGTGCGCATGGAAGGGGAAGTCGGGGAGACCTTCGAGCAACTCGTCAGGGGTGCGCACCGCATCGAGGGTCATCGCGGGAGAGCATATCCACCGGAGGATCGGTTAGTCTCGCGCGCGGTATGCACACGGCGATAGTCCACCTCACTCCGATCCTGGGGGCGGAGAAGAGCAAGGTCCCGTTCTACATCGCGGGTGGCATCCTCGTCGCCTGGGCGCTCATCCTCTCGCTCGGTGTCGGTCTGCGCAACGCGAGCTTCCCGAGCACGGTTGGCGCGCAGCGTGCTGTCATGGCCATCTCCGCCGTGCTCGTCGTGGTGACC
>JBOGYB010000141.1:0-5276 GCA_050696555.1 Solirubrobacteraceae bacterium
GGGGACGCGCTCGCGGCGTTGCGCACCGCACGCGAGGCCGCCGAAACGTACGATCTCGTGTTCGTGGATCCTCCATACAGCCGCGCCGGTGAGCTCGAAGGCGAGCTGGGGGCCCTCCTGCCGGGCCTGCTCGCTGTCGGAGCTAGGGTGGTTGTGGAGAGCGATCGGCGAGCCCCGCTGCGGCTACCGCTCGCGGTGGAGCGTGAGAGACGCTATGGAGACACCGTGATCACAATTCACCGCCACGCCACGGAGGGCGACGATGCACGTCGATAGGTCGATAGCTGTTTGTCCCGGGTCCTACGACCCGATCACCAACGGTCACCTTGACGTGATCCGGCGTGCCGCCGGGCTCTACGACGAGGTGGTAGTGGCGGTCGTGAATCGCTCGGTGCGCAAGGACAAGACGCTGTTCGGTATCGACGAGCGGATGGAGTTCATCGAAGAGGCGCTTGCCGACCTCCCAGCGGTGCGCGCTCAGCCCTTCAACACGCTTGTGGTGGACTTCGCCAGGAAGGTGGGGGCGAAGGCGATCGTGAAGGGGTTGCGCGCGATATCGGACTTCGAGTACGAGTTTGAGATGAACCAGCTCAACCGCAGACAAGATCCCGAGATAGAGTCGGTATATCTAATGGCAAGCCCGCAATACAGCTTCCTCTCATCAAGCGGCGTGAAGGAGCTCGCCACTTTCGGCGGTCGGATCGACGATCTCGTGCCGTCCAAGGTCGCGCAGCGCTTGCAGGAAGAGTTGCGGCGTTGACGAACTTTCCTGACGTGACACCCATCTTTCCAGACAATCCTGCTCATATGTCGTGGCGCCCTGTGGCTCCGTCAGGCCCAATGCTCCACGGAGGTGACCGTTGATGGACGTGCTCGTGCTGATCGACAAGCTTGACGACTTGGTGCACAACGCCAAGCCTGTTCCTCTCACCGATCAGGTGCGGGTGGACAAGGAGGAGATCTACGACATTCTCGACCAGATGCGTGCGACGATCCCCGAGGAGATCAAGCAGGCGCGCTGGATCGTCAAGGAGCGCCAGGAGATGCTCGCGGAGGCCAAGAAGGAGGCCGAGCGGATCGTCAAGGACGCCCGCGAGCGCCAGGAGCAGCTCGTCGGCGAAGAGGAGGTCACCAAGCAGGCCGAGCGCGCCGCCGAGGACATCATCGAGGACGCCCGCACGCGTGAGCGCGAGATTCGCCTCGGCGCCGAGGACTACGCCGATGAGATCCTCAACACGCTCGAGGTCAACCTTTCGAAGTTCATAGCCGCGGTACAACGTGGTCGTGAGCGGCTCCAGGGCAAGGACGAGCCGGCCGAAGTCTCCTAGCTTCTGTCTCGGACTCGGAAAGGTTGAGTATTTTGAGTAGGGTGCGCGCGTGAGCTCGCCCTTGAAGCACCGCTTGGAAGTCGCAAAGACCCTGCTCGGCACCGGCATGATCGCGCCGGTGCGTCCTGACAGGGCGGTCCGCTCGATTGTGGCGCTGAAGCGTTGGGGTCCCACCCCGGCTGCGGCATATACGGGCTCCGCCGCCCGCTTCCCCGAGCGTGAGGCGATCGTCGACGATCGCGGGACACTCACCTTCGAAGAGGTGCACCACCGCACCAACGCGCTCGCCAATGAGATGGCTGCGGCGGGCATCAAAGAAGGCGATGGGGTGGCGATCATGTGCCGCAACCACCGTGGCTTCATCGAGGCGACCGTCGCTTGTTCGAAGCTGGGGGCAAGTGCTCTCTACCTCAACACGGCGTTCGCAGGTCCGCAGATAACCGACGTGATGCGCCGCGAGAATCCGGCGGGGTTGGTGTACGACGAGGACTTCTCAAACCTCATAGCCGACGGCGGCGAGGGACGTAAGCGCTTTGTTGCGTGGAGCGATCCGGGCAGCACGCCACCCGACCCACGAATCGACGATCTGATTGCGCGGGGGAGCACCGCGGACTGCACCCCCCCGCTCGAGAGTGGCAAGGTGGTGATCCTCACCTCCGGCACCACAGGCACTCCCAAGGGAGCCGCACGCAAACAGCCTGACTCGCTTGAGCCCGCGGCGGCGCTGTTCTCGAAGATCCCCTTGAAGGCGCGCGAGACGACGATGATCGCCGCGCCGATGTTCCACTCGTGGGGTTTTGCCCATTTCACGTTGGGGTTGCCTCTCTCCTCGACGCTGGTGTTGCGCCGGCGCTTTGACCCACTCGACACGATCCGGGCTGTCGCAGAACACCGGGCCACGGCGCTCGCGGTGGTGCCGGTGATGCTGCAACGCATCCTCGAGCTGCCGAAGGAGGAGCTCGACAGCTTCGACTTGCACGCGCTGAAGGTCATCGCGGCGAGTGGATCGGCGCTGCCGGGGGAGCTCGCGACACGTGTGATGGATGCCTTCGGTGACGTGCTCTACAACTTGTACGGCTCCACCGAGGTGGCATGGGCGACGATCGCCACCCCCGCCGACCTGCGCGCCGCCCCCGGTACGGCTGGCAAGCCACCGATGGGAACAGTCGTGAAGCTGCTCGACGGCGAGGGCCACGAGGTGCCTCAAGGCGGGAATGGTCGTATTTTCGTTGCCAACGAGATGGTCTTCGAGGGCTACACAGGTGGTGGCGGCAAGGAGATCGTCGGCGGGTTGATGAGCACGGGCGACGTCGGTCGCTTCGATTCTGGCGGCCGCCTGTTCGTCGACGGGCGCGACGACGAGATGATCGTCTCCGGCGGGGAGAACGTGTTCCCGCGCGAGGTCGAGGACCTGCTCGCAGACCACGAGGCGATCGAGGAGGCGGCTGTGATCGGCGTCGATGACGCCGAGTTCGGTCAACGCTTGAAGGCGTTTGTCGTATGCCGCAACGGCAGCGGTCTAACCGAAGACGCTGTGAAGGAGTACGTCAAGCACAACCTCGCCCGTTACAAGGTGCCGCGCGAAGTGGTGTTTCTTGACGAGCTGCCACGCAACGCCACGGGCAAGGTGCTCAAGCGCGAGCTGCACGACAGCGGCTGACCCTCCCGTGCGACCGGCCCGTGAATATGGTCGCTAGCCTGAGATTTACTATGACCGCAGCGACGCACCTTCTCGACCTGGGAGGCATGCGCCTCAGCGCCGGCGAGGGGCGGCGCCTCGACCTCATGGTCAAGATCGACCCGCTCACGCTCGGCGGCGAGCCCTACGCAGCGAGGCCTGAGGTGGTGCCGGTAAGGCTCGACGTCTCGCGTATGACGGGCTCCGGCTACGCGCTTCGACTGCGCTTCGTCGCGACCCTCACCGGCGCTTGCATGCGCTGTTTGAAGGACGCTGCCCCGCAGATCGAGGTGGACGCGCGTGAGGTGGATGTCCCGGGCGGCGGTGAGGAGCTCTCCAGCCCCTACGTCACCGACGAGGAGCTTGACCTCGCGGGGTGGACGCGCGACGCGTTCGCGCTCGCGCTACCCACGCAGGTCCTGTGCCGCGACGATTGTGCTGGGCTATGCCCGGTCTGTGCGACAGATCTCAACGAGGTAGGCCCCAACCACGCGCACGAGCGCTCCCCGGACCCACGCTGGGCAAAGCTGAGCGAGTTGAAGCTGGAGTAGCCCCAACGCGGGTACCCCGAGGTCGGGTACCTTGAAAGCACTACCCGCAAATGGACTATTCAAGCCGCCCCAAATCCGCTAGTCCGCGTCCGCCCTGGTAGCCTGTGCCGCCGATGGCGGTACCCAAGAAAAAGCAATCCCACAGTCGCACCGCGCTGCGCCGCGCCAACCACAAGATCGAGGCGCCTGCGGTGAATGAGTGTCCGCGCTGCCACAGCCCGCGCAGGCCCCACCGAGTGTGCCCGGTGTGCGGCACGTATGCGGGCCGCGAGATCGTGGCCCAACACGCGCACGACCACGAGCACGACCACGAGTAGCCGGTGAGCGGAGAGTCCGCTCTCCCCGAAAGCAGTCGGGAGTCTGACGACGTCGCGCGCTCGCGGCCGGTAGTGGCGGTAGATGCAAACGGCGCCGATATGGGTCCCGCCGAGGTGGCAGCCGGCGCGGCTCTTGCTGCAAGGCAGGGTGTGCACGTGCTCCTGTTCGGCCCTGCGCAGGAGATCGGACCGGTGCCCCACGGCGTGGAGCTGGTTGACGCGCCGGTGTCGGTGGCTAAGAGCGCAGACCCGGTAGCGGCGGTGCGCGCTACCCCGCAGGCTTCGATCGTGCAGGCGGCGAAGGCGGTCGGGGAAGGTCGCGCGCAGGCGCTTGTGTGCGCGGGGGGTACGGGCGCGGCGCTCGCGGCGGGCCTGTTCAACGTGAAGCGTGCACGTGGCGTGCACCGCCCGGCGCTCGCCTTGCCCCTACCCGTCCCCGGCACTCCCGTGACATTGCTCGACGTCGGAGCCAACGATCAGGCGCGCAGCGAGCATCTTGTGCAGTTCGCCTTCATGGGCGCGGCCTTCGCGAAGGCGGTGCTTGGCCTCGAGCGCCCACGCGTGGGGTTGCTCTCAAACGGCGCGGAGTCAGAGCGCGGCAGCGAGCTCGTGCTCGCCACCGGCGCGGTGCTGCGCGAGCGAGCGAGCGAGGACGGGTTGCTCTTCGTGGGCAACGTCGAGGGTGGAGACATCGTAGGAGGGGTGGCTGACGTGATCGTCACCGACGGCTTCACCGGGAACATCGCGTTGAAGCTGATGGAGGGTGTCTCCCAAACGATGCTCGGTGCGGTGAGGGATGCGGCGACGTCGTCATTGCGGGGCAAGCTGGGGGGGCTGCTTCTGCGTCCCTCGTTGCGGGGCTTTCGCGACGAGATCGATCCTGAGGGCCAGGGCGGGGCGTACCTACTCGGGTTGCGTCGTCTGGCGGTGGTTCCACACGGGCGCTTCACGCGGTACGGCTTTGCGCAGGCGATCCTCCGTGCAGAGCTGGGAGCGCGCGAGGATGTCGTCGGTGCGACGCACGCCGCACTGGTGCAGGCGAGGGCCTTGAGGAAGGTCCCCACGTCCGCCGATCCGGCTAGCCTGGACGGCGAATGACCCGCGAGCAAGTGTTCGTCCTCATACAGGCCCACCTGGCCGACGAGCTGGACCTGGAGCCCGAGCAGATCGCGGAGGGCACCCGCTTCAAGGAGGATCTGGAGGCCGACTCTCTCGACCTCTACACGTTGGTGCAGGAGCTCGAGGACACTTACGGTGTGCGCATCTCCGACGAGCAGGCAGCCGACATCCTCACCGTAGGTCAAGCCGTGGACTTCGTAGTGGCAAACTCAAGCAATGGCTGAGCAGGACACGGTGGGAGCGATGGCGCTGTTGCGGACGCTGCTCGACGAGTTGCCTGAGG
>JBOGYB010000142.1:0-5258 GCA_050696555.1 Solirubrobacteraceae bacterium
GTCGGATGGTGGCAGTGTGAGCCAGAGCAGCCGTGCAAGCGTGGGGGAGCTGGTGGTGGCGAGCACTGTCGCGCCGGTGGGAGCGGTGGCGGCTCCTCCGCTGTGGACGGTCACGTGTTGTGCCCGCAAAGCTCCGCGCAGTTGAAGTGCCGCGTAGGCGGCCGGCGCGTGAGCCCCACCCTGAGAGCCTGTTTCGCCGCGGTTGAAGGAGAGCCCGCTGAGGACACCTTCGAGGTCTTGGTCGAAGCCATAGCCGCTTGCCGGCTCCCCGCGGCGTGAGTCAAACCACGACTCGTCTCCGTTCACGGTTCCCGTGACGCTGCGAATGCCGTCGGTGTGTGCGAGCTGGGCAGCAAGCGACTGTACAGTCGCACCCTGACCCCCGTAGTGGAGGCTGTCGAAGATGGAGCTGCCAAATGTGGGGTCCCCACCGCCGCGCAGATAGAGGTTGCCTTCCCAGCGTCCGTTGGGTCCCATCCGGCCCGTGCCGAGCACGGTCGTCGAGAGCGTCGCTCCCGGTCCCATCAGCTCGAGCGCGGTGGCGGCGGTGTAGAGCTTCTCCACAGATGCCGGTGGCCGGGCGGTCGTGGCGCGCTCGGCGAACAGGGGGGTTGAGGTGTTGAGGTCGTAAACATAGGCCCCCGACGCTGGTCCGGCGAGGGCGAGCTCGTGTGTGAGCTGGCTGGAGAGCGTGCTTTGGGCGGCGGTGGTGGCGGGGGTTGCCACCGAAAATGCGGCCACCGCGAATAGTGGGAGGACGAAAAACCTCATGGGATCACGTAACAGTACGTACAATCTGTATTTATGGGCGAGGTAGTCAACTTGAAGTCCGCCACCAAGGGCGGCTCGGGTCAAAGAACACGACCGAAGCCCAAGCGGAGCGCTCCAGCGAAGACCTCGAGTAAGCGTAAGCCGCGAGCGGACAAGACGGCGCTCGTGCTTGGTGGCGGGGGCTTCACGGGTGGGGTGTACGAGATCGGGGCGCTACGTGCGCTCGATCTACTCGCCGCGAACCGCACGATCAACCAGTTCGACGTCTACGTCGGCACCTCCGCGGGGGCGTTCGTGGCGTCGTTGTGCGCCAACGGGGTGACTCCCGAGGAGATGATGAGGGTCGTTACGCGCCAGGGACCGCAGGCGTTCCGGGACATCGACCTCGGCGATCTGTTGCGGTTGAACCTTCCCGAGATCGCCCGCACCGGGGTGCGCTTGCCGTTGCGAATGGCCTCGATGGCTCGCCATCTGCTCCCCCAGCTCGGCCAGGTATCGCTGATCGACATCGTGCTGGGCTTGGCGGAGGTGCTGCCAACGGGCGCTTACACGGGAAAGGGCATCGAGAGCTATCTGCGTCGTGTGCTCGAAGAGGATGGGCGCAGCGACGACTTCCGTGCCCTCGAGCACGAGCTCTACCTGGTGGCGACCGACCTGGATTCCTGCGAGCGGATCGTGTTCGGGGCGGATGGCTACGACGAGGTGCCCATCTCCAAGGCGGTGCGTGCGTCGGGGGCGCTGCCGATGGTGTACGCGCCGGTGAAGGTGGGCGACCGCGAGCTGATCGATGGGGGGATCGTGTCCACCACGAACCTTGACATCGCGGTAGAGGCGGGGGCGGACCTGATCATCGTGATCAACCCGATCGTGCCGTTCGTCAACCACCGCACAGATCTCGATGGAGAGCTTGACGGGAACGGTACGCGGCGGATTTCCGATATGGGGTTCTCGAAGATCGGCTATCAGGCCTTCAAGCTGCTGGCCCACCGACGTTTGCACGAGCTGGCGAGCATGTGGGAGGAGCGCTACAAGGGTGTCGACATCGTGCTGATCGAGCCCGAGCCTACCGACGAGCTGATGTTCGAGACGTCGATCATGAGCTTCGCTTCCCGTATTGAGATTGCCCGTCACGGCTTCCAGTCGGTGACCTATCACCTGCTCGACGAATACGAGCGCTACAGCGAGATATGGGCGCGCCACGGGATCGAGATCTCCGAGCGGAGGGTACGCAGAGTGGTGAGCCACTTCGAGGCCGAGGAAGAGCAGGTGGGGGCGTGGCGCAAAATCCTCGAAGGCACCACCGGCGCGCTGTTGCGCCAGTCGGGCTCTGCAAGTTAACCGAGCCGAGCGGGTGAGTGTTACGCGAGCGCGCGGTCGAGTGCGCTCAACAGGCGCGTCGAGGAGGCGTCGTTGTGGATCGCGATCCGTATGTGTCGCGGCTCGCCGAGCGCCCCGCCGGCTGCCACGAGCACACCCGCGCGCGCCAACCGCGCCGACAGCTCGGCGCCGTCGAGTGTGGGGTGAGCTATCCACAGGAAGTTGGCTTGACTGTCGGACACCTCGAAGTGGCGCTGGCGCAGCGCCGTGGTGAGGCGGGTGCGCTCGTGGGCGACCCGCGCTACGCGCTTTTCCATCAACTCGGTGCAACTGCGTAGCGCCTCGAGTGCTCCCGCCTGGGATATCTCGCTGACGCCGAGGTCGGGCTCCAGCTCGGCAAGCAGATCCTCCGAGCCGGGTCCCCCGAGCGCGTAGCCGCAACGCAGTCCCGCCAGTCCCCAGGCCTTTGAGAAGCTACGGAACACCAGCAGGCGCGGGTGGGTCTCGAGTAGCGCCAGCGAGGCGTCGGTGGGTTGGGAGTCGGCGAACTCCACGAGGGACTCGTCAAGCAGCAGTGCGACATTGTCGGGAAGCCCACCCAGCAGTCGCTCGAGCTCGACGACCGGGAGCAGCTCGCCGGTGGGGTCGTTGGGGGAGGCGATCGCCACCACCCGAGTGTCGTGCTCTCCGATGGCCTTCAAAAGGTCGTCGACCCCGCCGCCTACAGGTACCGCCTGGCCGTGGGCACGGCGGGCCATGATGGGAAAGAGGGGGTAGGAGGGCCAGGAGGTGACTAGCACCTGGCCGGGTGCGATCAGCGCGCGGGTTGCGGCGCTCAAGAGCTCGGCGGAGCCGTTACCGACGATCAGCCGTCCTGGTTCCACCCCGTGACGTTGGGCGAGGTGGGTGCGCAACTGGGAGCCGCGCGTGTGGGGGTAGCGTTGCAGGCCGCGACGAGCGACGAACGTGAGGGCGTTGACGATGTCGGGGTGGGGGAGGTCGGGCCAGGTGGTGTGAGAGAGGTCGAGCGTTTGCACGCGTGTGAGGGCCTTGCGCTTGCGCTCGGCCGACTGCTCGCGCAGCTCACTGTTGACCTCCTCCTCGGAGAGCCCCTCGAACTGCTTGTAGTAGTCGAGCAAACCCATTCCGCTACCCCTCCACTCTGTGTGTCAAGTGCGAGCGCAAGCTCACGGCTTGTTCCCCGGCATGGAGCTCGAGCCGGGTCCGTGGATGACGACGAACCAGAAGGAGAACGCGGCCGCGCAGACCGCGGCGGTGGCGGCAAACACACGCCCGAGGGCACCCGAGCGCTGGTCGTAGCCCGCCGCGCGGCGCACGAGGATCCAGGCGCTGTCGAGGCGGCGCAGCAGCATCAGCGTGCCGAACAGGAGCGCGAACAGCGCGGCGAGGGCCATCAGGATGCCGAAGAAGATGCTCCCTGTGAGGTAGCTCACCTGAGAGCCCACCCACAGGCATGCCAGTGGGATAGGGCCCCAACAGAGCACACTGCCGATGACTATGGCGGCGAACAGGACGTTCGCGAAGAAGCGGTCCAACCTCTGCCTTGAGTCGCTTCCCCGTTTGGGGAGCGCGCGGAAGCGGATCGGTGCCGTGCCGGGCCTGCGGCCGACGAAGAGTCCGCCGTTGTCACTTGGGTCAGAACGCATCTTCTCGAGTATGTTCGCAGCTAGTAGCCCGGACCCCGGGGTACTAACTCGTAGTGGGCGCGCGAGCGTGCGCGCCACTGGGTGGGTGTGTGGGGCACGGGATTGGCTAGCCCGCGTACAGCGAGTCGAGGATATCGGCGTACTTCTGGGCCACCACGTTGCGCTTCACCTTCAAAGTGGGGGTGAGCTCACCGGTCTCCTGGGAGAGGTCGTGGGAGAGGATCGCGAACTTCTTCACCTGCTCCACCGGTGCGTAGCGACTGTTGGCACGATCCACTTCCTTCCCGATCATCTCGCGGATCGAGGGCTCGTCGCAGAGCTTGGAGGTGTCCTCGGGGAGGTTGTGCTCGCGAGCGTAGGCGGTGATCTCTTCCTCATCGAGGGTGACCAGCACGACGGGGTAGGGGCGTTGGTCGCCGTGCATCACCGCTTGGGAGATCCAGCGGCACTGCTTGAGGTCGTTCTCGAGGTTGGCGGGGGTGATGTTCTTGCCCCCGGCGGTGATGATGATGTCCTTCTTGCGGCCGGTGATCGAGAGGAAGCCGTCCTCGTCTAGGGAGCCGAGGTCGCCGGTGTGCAGCCAACCGTCCTCGATCGACCCGAACGAGGCTTCGGCGTTGTTGTGGTAGCCCTGGAAGATGTTGGGGCCCTTGATGAGTACCTCGCCGTCGTCGGCGATCTTGATCTCCACTCCGGGGAATGGTTTGCCCACGGTGCCGAACTTGTGGTCCTCCACCGTGCACACGGTGGCGGCGGTGGCGGTCTCTGTCATGCCATACCCCTCGAGCACCGGGACCCCGGCGGCCCAGAAGAATTCGAGTATCTCCTTGGCGATGGGGGCGGCGCCGGAGACGGCGTGACGGACGCTCCCGCCGAAGATGGCGCGGACGTTCTTGAACAGCTTCTCGTCGGCCTCTTCGAAGGGGGCGCGTAGCTCGGGGGGGACCTCTTCACCCTTGACCTCCATCTCACGCACCTTGATCCCGAGCTGGATCGCCTTGCGTGCCTTCTCCTGCTCCTCGGCCGGTTGGGCTTCCAGGGCGGCGTTGGCGAGGGTGTAGATCTTCTCGAACACGCGAGGTACGGAGGGGAGGTAGGTGGGTTTGACCTCGATCAGCTCCCCCACGATCTGCTTGGTGTCGCCGCCGAAGTAGGCGAGGGTGGCGCCGAGGTCGAACGCCGCGAGCTGGATGAGCAGCGCGAAGGCGTGGGCGAGGGGGAGGTAGAGGTAGATGACCTCGTCGTCCTCGATCTGGCCCACACCGCGGAGCATGTCCATCATCGAGGCGTAGTTGCCGTGGCTGAGCACGCATCCCTTCGGGGGCCCGGTGGTGCCGGAGGTGTAGATGAAGGTGAAGGAGTCCTCCGGGCGTACGGCTTCGCGACGGGCCTGCAGCTCGGATGCCTCGCGGGTGCGGCCGCGCTTGCGGACCTCCTCGAGCGTGATGACCGGGAAGGGTGGGTCGCCCGCGGGTGGGTCCATCATGATGATGGTCTTCAGGT
>JBOGYB010000143.1:0-5239 GCA_050696555.1 Solirubrobacteraceae bacterium
GAGGACACGCGGGTAAGCAGCGCCTGGATGTACTCCTCGGCCTGCGCTTCGGTCATATACATCTTCCAGTTGCCCGCTATCAGCGGTGTGCGCGAGACGGACATCACGCCACCCCAGCGCCATCCAGCGCCTGCACACCGGGAAGTATCCGACCCTCCACCAGCTCCAGTGTGGCGCCACCACCGGTTGAGAGATGGTCGACCGCGTCCTCCAAGCCGAAGCGCACGAGTGCGGCGGCGGAGTCGCCGCCCCCGACCACAGTCACGCCTTTCGCGTGAGCGACCGCCTGCGCCACACGGAGTGTGCCGGCGGCGAAGGGCTCCAGCTCGAACGCCCCCATCGGTCCGTTCCAGAACACGGTGCCGGCGCTCTCGACCTCGCCGGCGTAGCGCTCGCTGGTGACGGGACCGATGTCAAGGCCCATCCATCCGTCGGGGACGTCGAGCCCATCCAACACACGATGCTCTGCGTCCGCCGCGAAGCGGTCGCCCAGCACGAGGTCCACCGGCAAGACCAAGCGTGCCTTGTGCGGAAGCTCCGCCTGGGCAAACAACGCGCGCGCATGCTCCACGTCATCGGCCCCACACAGCGAGTCACCCACAGTGTGCCCCTGAGCGGCGAGGAAAGGGAAGCACATCGCCCCGCCGATCACCACTGCGTCGGCGATGGCAAGGAAGCGGTCGATGACGGCTATCTTGTCCGCCACCTTCGCCCCTCCGATGACCGCGACGAGCGGCCGCGGGGGGTGCTCGAGGATGCCGTTCAGCGTCTTTACCTCACGTTCCAGCAACCTCCCGGCGGCGCACGGCAGCAGGTGCGCGACACCCGCGGTGCTCGAGTGAGCGCGGTGAGCGGCGCCGAAGGCATCGTTCACATACACGTCGGCAAGCTCTGCCAGCGCGCGTGCAAGCTCCGGTTCGTCGGCGGTCTCGCCGGCCTCGAAGCGGACGTTCTCGAGCACCAGGATCTCACCCTCCGCGAGACCGTCGGCAAGCGCGCGAACATCCGCCCCTACCACTTTGGGAGCGAGCGTCACTTTGGCGTCGAGCAGCTCGCGCAGGCGCCTCACCACCGGAGCGAGCGAGAGGTCGGCCTCGGGACGACCCTCGGGACGGCCGAGGTGCGAGACGAGCACCAGTCGAGCGCCGGCAGCGCGCAGCTCTTCGATCGTAG
Organism: Solirubrobacteraceae bacterium; assembly: GCA_050696555.1. GTDB lineage: Bacteria > Actinomycetota > Thermoleophilia > Solirubrobacterales > Solirubrobacteraceae > Palsa-744. The sequence continues at coordinate 1,174 of JBOGYB010000143.1, forward strand.
GCAATGCCTGCACTATGCGCGTGTCGTCCGCCACCTCAAACGTCCCGTCGCCCACCTTCTTGAGCGGCACGTTGAAGTCGACGCGCACGAGCACGCGCTTGCCATGCACGTCGAGCTGATCGAGGCTTCTCATCGCCCACCCCTCCCCAGGCTCGCTATCTGCGCGAGTGGGCTCACAGGACCTTTTGCACGAGGTCGACGAGCCGGTTGGAGTAACCCCACTCATTGTCGTACCACGCCACAACCTTCACCATCGTGCCGTCGATCGAGGACGTCAGCTGGGAGTCGACGATCGAGGAGTAGGGCGAGGAGACGATGTCGCTCGAGACGATCGGGTCCTCGGTGTAGGTCATGATGCCCTTGAGCGGCCCACTCTCCGACGCCACCTTCAGCGCCGCGTTGACCTCCTCGGCGGTGGTCTCACGGGCACACTCGACTGTGAGATCAACGACCGAGCCGGTGGGAACGGGCGCACGCACGGCAAAGCCGTGAAGCTTGCCTTGAAGCTCGGGCACCACAAGTCCTATCGCCTTGGCGGCGCCAGTGGAGGCGGGGATCAGATTGATCGCTGCCGCTCTGGCGCGCCGCAGGTCTTTGTGGGGCAGATCCTGTAGCCGCTGATCGGCCGTGTAGGCATGGATGGTGGTCATAAGGCCATGCTTCACACCGACTGTGTCCACCAGCACCTTCGCGACGGGCGCAAGACAGTTAGTGGTACACGAGGCGTTTGAGATCACGTCGTGGGACGCGCGGTCGTAGGCCTCGGCGAAGTTCACGCCCAGCACCACGGTCACGTCGGGGTTGGTGGCGGGGGCGGAGATAACGACCTTCTTGGCTCCCCCAGTCAGGTGCTTGGCAGCGGAGTCGCGGTCAGTGAACAGCCCGGTGGACTCGATCACCACGTCCACGCCAAGATCGCCCCACGGGAGCGCCCCGGGATCGCGCTCGGCGAGCACTTTCAGCTCGCGGCCGTCTACCACGATCGTGCTCTCGTCGCGCATCTCCACCTCGCCCGGGTATGGGCCGAGGATCGAGTCGTACTTGAGCAGGTGCGCGAGCGTGTGACAGTCGGTGAGATCGTTCACCGCCACCCACTCGATCTCGTGTGCATCCCCCCGAGCCATTGCGGCGCGGAACACGTTCCGGCCGATGCGACCGAATCCGTTGATCCCCACGCGTACGGGCATTCACAGCCTCCTATAGGAATAAAGAGGACTCGGCTCGGGAGCCTTTGGCTGCCCGCGCCACCTCTATGTAAAAAAATAACGATGCCGGGCATTAGCCCGGCGCGGGCGGAAAAGGGTATCAACGGCCTACCCTGCCGCTCCCGCCGGTACGCGCGCGCCGCGCAGGGAGACCTGCCTCAGGCGTTGGGGGAGCGCTTGTCGATGTCGCGATGCGCGACAGCTACGGTGAGCTCCTCGCGCTCGCCGTAGCGAGCAGCCAGGTGCTCGGCGATGGCCACAGAGCGGTGACGCCCACCGGTGCAGCCGACGGCGATCACGAGGTGCGCCTTACCCTCGGCCACATACTCCGGGAGCAGGAAATCCAGTAGGGAGTGCAGCCGCTCGTAGAACTCCGCCAGACGGCCGTCGCGGGCGATGTACTCCACCACCCGCTCGTCGTGGCCTGTGAGCTCGCGCAGGTCATGCTCGTAGTGGGGGTTGGGCAGGAAGCGCACGTCGAACGCGAGATCCTCCTCGCGGGGAGGGCCGTGCTTGAAACCGAAGCTCATGAACGTGAGCGCGAGACGCCCGGCGTTCTGGCGCGGGAGCAGCTCACCGGCAATACGTGAACGGAGCATCGTCGCCGACATGCCGGTTGTGTCGATCACGAGGTCGGCGCGTGAGCGCAAGGGCTCCAGCATCTCGCGCTCGGCGGCTACGCCGGTGGCAACCGATCCATGTGGAGCGAGCGGATGGCGACGACGAGTCTCCTTGTAGCGCGTGGAGAGCGTCTGCTCGGCCGCCTCCAGGAAGAGCACGTGGTGGGTGATTCCAAGCGCCTCCAGATCGTCGACGACGGCGGTGAGCGCCTCGAAGTAGATCCCCCCGCGCACATCGGAGACAACCGCGGCGCGCTCCACCTTGGAGCCCTCGTGCACGAACAGCTCCACAAGCGAGCGGATCATCTCCGGCGGGAGATTGTCGACACAGAAGTACCCCGCGTCCTCGAACACGTTCATCGCCGTGGACTTGCCAGCGCCCGAGAAACCGGTGATCACGACAAGATCCTGCAGACGCGACTCGATCGTCGGTCCCTTCTCGGAGCGGGGAGGCACGGGCCTCGTTACGGCCATTTGAATCCCATTGTGCCCACTACGGCGGGGGAAAGCGTCAACAAGATGTAGCTCAACCTGCGCGGTGGAGCAGCGCGTGTATGTCGCGGGCAGTCTTGGCGGGTAGTCCCGGCACCCCTTGAAGCTCCTCGCGCGAGGCGGCAAGGATCGCGTCTGGTGAGCCGAAGTGGTTAAGCAACGCACGCTTGCGCGCCGGGCCGATACCCGGGAGCCCGTCAAGCAGCGAGCCCGTCATGGCAGAGTCGCGCCTGGAGCGGTGGTGGGTGATGGCGAAGCGATGGGCCTCGTCACGGACACGTTGCAGCAACTGCAGCTCGGGCGTGGAGTGATCGAGCACCAGTGGGTTGGGGCGGTCAGGCAGGAACACCTCCTCGATCCGCTTGGCCAGGGAGATCACGGCTACCCCCCGTTCGCGGAAGCCCTCCAGCGGGCCCAACCCGGCGGCGAGCTGGCCCTTGCCGCCGTCGATCACCACGACGTTGGGGAGCATGGCGAAGCTTGCATCGTAGGAGGGGTCGTGCGGAGAGAAGTCAGCTTGGCGCTCCCACCGGGCGTAGCGCCTGGAGAGGACCTCCGCCATCGATGCGTAGTCGTCGGGGCGGGCGGGATCTTCAATCGTGCGGATCTTGAAGCGGCGGTAGTCGGACTTCTTCGGGGCGCCCCCCTCGAACACCACCATCGAAGCGACCGTATGGGTGCCACCGAGATTGGAGATGTCAAAGCACTCGATCCGCACCGGTACCGCGTCCAAACCAAGCGCCTGCTGCAACCCTTCCAGCGCCTGCGCGCGATGCTGGTGGCGACGCTCGTCGCGCAAGCGCTCCTGGTCGAGCGCGAGCAGCGCGTTGCGGTGGGCCAGATCGAGGATGCGGTGCTTGTCGCCGCGCTCTGAGGCATGCAACCGCACCGGACCCCCACGACGCTTCGCCAGCGCCTGGGAGAGCGCTTCGCGGCCCGCAAGCTCGGGTTGCACCACCAGCAGTGCCGGGATCGAGGTGGCGCCACCGTAGTACTGGAGCATGAACTCCTCGGCAACCTCCCCCACGTCGCGCTCGGTCTCGTTCGCGAGGTAGAAGGAGTGGCGATCGGAGAGCACCCCGTCGCGCACCTGGAACACCTGGGCGTTGGCGTCGCGACCGTCCACCGCCACTGCCACAGCGTCGAGCGTCCCGATCGACTCCCTGGCAACGCGTTGACGCTCCATCAGCGAACGCACCGCTCGCAGGCGGTTGCGCTCGAGCGTCGCCTGCTCGTACTCCTGCTTGGCGGAGGCGGTGTGCATACGCTGCTCCAGGTCATGCTCGATCACCTTGAAGCGACCTGAAAGGAAATCGATCACCCCGTCGATGGAGCGGCGGTAGTCCTCCTTGGAGACGTGTCCCACGCAGGGCGCCTCGCAGCGCTTGATGTAGTAGTCAAGGCACGGACTCCCGCTGCGCCGTCCCGGCTCGGCACCTGTACAGGAGCGGTACATGAACACCTTCGCGAGCACCTCGAGCGTCGAGCGCACGCGCTTGGCAGACGAATAGGGACCGAAATAGGCACGACCGGGGCGGTGACGCTCGCGCGTGAAATACACGCGCGGGAAGTCCTCCTCCAGGGAGATCGCTATGAACGGGTATGACTTGTCATCGCGCAGGCGGATGTTAAAGCGCGGTCGGTACTGCTTGATGAAGCCCTGCTCGGCCAGCAGAGCCTCAGCCTCGCTCGCCACGACAACACACTCGACGGCCTCGGTGACCGCCACCATCTCGGCGTGTCCGGGGC
>JBOGYB010000144.1:0-5237 GCA_050696555.1 Solirubrobacteraceae bacterium
ACTGTCGGTCCGCGGCTGTGATATCTCCAGTGCATGTCGGCGGTGAAGGACACCGAGATAGTGGAGCTGCTGGGGCGCGTGCCCGTGTTCTCCACGCTCGAGCGGGACGACCTGGAGCGTGTAAGCCGGCTCGCGGTTCCGCGGGCCTTCGAGCCCGGCCAGGTGGTCTTCCGCGAGGGAGACGCGAGCGACACCTGCTACGTCGTGCGCTCCGGTAGCGCGCGCGCTGTGCGTGAGCACGCCGACGGGCGCACGATTACGCTCGCGACGTTCGGACCGGGTGACATTTTTGGTGAGCTGGCGATGTTCGAGGACGAGCTGCGCTCGGCGACGGTCGAAGCCATCCAGCCCACCGAGGTGGTGGCGGTGTTGGGACCGGATATGCGCCGCCTCATGGTGGAGCACCCGGAAATCTCCATCCGCCTCGTCGTGGCGCTCGGTCGGAGGTTGCGTGAAACGAACGATCGCCTGGCAAAACAGTCCTTTCAAACGGTTCAATCCCGCGTCGCTGTGGTGCTGAGCGATCTCGTCGCTCAAACAGTCGCGGCCGGTGGGCCCTCGCGAGAGGTGCTGGTGCGGGCCACCCAGGCGGACCTTGCCAAGCTCGCCGGCTCCTCGCGCGAGTCGGCCTCGCGCTTTTTGGCGGTGCTCGAGCGGGCGGGTGTCATCTCCCAAGGGCGAGGACAGCTGGTGGTGCACGATCCCGCTGCTCTCGACGGGTATGTCTTCTAGGGGGTTTGCGGGAATGCCCTCCAAAAGCAAAGGCTCGGCAGGGCACGACGGTGGGAGTACGCGCGTGGAGGGAAACCGTGAGGTGTCAGCCGGCGGTGTGGTTGTCCACGAGAACCATGTGCTCGCGATCGTCCCCGCGAGGCGTGCCGCCGACGGCTCGGAGGTGCTGGCGCTGCCGAAGGGTCATCTGGACGAGGGGGAGACCGCCGAGCAGGCCGCCGCACGCGAGGTGCGTGAGGAGACCGGTGTCACCGCGGAGCTGCTGGGCGAGTTGGGAGAGGTGCGCTACTGGTATATGCGCGACCGGCGCAAGATTGCCAAGAGCGTCCACTTCTTCCTCTTCCGCTATGTGAGTGGCGATCTGGAGGATCACGACGACGAGGTGCTGGAGGCCCGCTGGATCGGCCTTGTCGACGCTCAGGAGGCGCTCACCTACCCAGGAGAGCGCGACATGGTGGCGCGTGCGCTCGCCATCTATGAGCAAGACCGATAGCCTGCTCGGCGTGCAGGTGCTCAATTTCTACTCCACCATCTTTGCCGACGAGCTGAAGAAGGGTCGAAAGACCGCCACCATCAGGCTCGGTGATAAGTCCGGCAAGTACCGCAAGAACCAGGCGGTGCTGGTGACGATCGGCTACCAGCACTCCCCACGTGAGCGCATCTTCGAAGCGGTCATCGATCAGGTCGAGGTGATGAAGGTGGCCGAGCTCTCGCCTCGCGACATCAAGCACGACAACCCCGAGTTTCGCCGCCACGAGGAGCTCGTGAGCTTCCTGGAACAGATCTACGGTCGTGAGGTGTCCATGCAGGACACGGTCACGGTTGTGCGCTTCTCGCAGATACTCGACAAGCCTACGGCGATGACCGAAGCGATGAAGGGGTTCGGCGGCGCGCAGAATTGACTCCGCGGCCACTCGCCTGTGGTGCACGCGAGGTCCGTAGTTTCCTGACATCGTGCCCAGTGGGAAACAGGGGATGAAAAAGGCCAGGCGGAGGCGGAGTATTGATGCTGGCCTTTTGGCCCCCCGCACGGATATCGTCGGTCGCTCCCCCGTGGCAGGCGATGTTCGTGTGGGGTTTTGGGTTCCAGCCTTACGATGTCAACGATGCGAGAAATCCGTGGTCGCAAGCAGCCGGCTGAGCCTGCCAGGCAGGCCGACGGGCTAGGTCGGGCAGAGGTTGCCCCTGAGGGCGGGCCTACCCGCAAGGCGCATGGCATGCATGCGGGCGCGCGTGGTCATGTGGCAGAGATTCAGCGCGCCAGGATGATCGCGGCGATGATCGACGTGGTGTCGGAGCGCACACGCGCAAACGCCACCGTGGCGCACGTGGTGGCGCGCTCGGGAGTGTCGAGGCGCACCTTCTACGAAGTGTTCGAGGACTTCGAGGACTGCTTCCTCGCGGCTCTCGACCAATCCGTCGCGCGGGCCTCGGAGTATGTGCTCGATACCTACGAACCCTCGGCGCGCTGGCGCGTGAGAGCCAAGATGGCGCTCGTGGGGTTGCTGGAATTTCTCGAAGACGAGCCGGCGATGGGTCGTCTGTGCATCGTGGAGACGCTCGGCGCCGGACGCAAGGTGCATGAGCGTCGCATGCGCGTCATCGACACGGTGACCGCGGTGGTGGACGAAGGACGGCAGGAAGCCAAGGCGTCGAGATCGCTGCCGCCACTTACCGCCGAGGGTGTTGTGGGAGGGGTGTTGTCTGTGCTCCACGCTCGCCTCCTCTCCCCCGATGGTGCTCCGCTGCGCGAGCTTGCGGGTCCCCTGATGGGGATGGTGGTGCTCCCCTACCTGGGTCCCGCTGCCGCTCAGAAGGAGAACGCCGCCCCGATGCCGCCGCGTCAGGCACGTGAGCGCCCGACGAGTAGGGATCCCCTGCGCGATCTGCAGATGCGGCTCACCTACCGCACGGTGCGTGTGCTGCTGGCGATCGCGGCAGCCCCAGGGACCTCAAACCGCGAGGTGGGGGTGGCGGCGGGGATCGAGGACCAGGGGCAGATATCGAAGCTGTTGAGTCGTCTCGAGCGTCTGGGTTTGATCGAGAACGCGGGCGCGGGACAGGTGCGCGGAGCCCCCAACGCCTGGGCGCTCACCGAGAAGGGCGTGGAGGTGGAGCAGCTCGTGGGTGGGCAAACGTCGGTCGGCGCCGTCTCCTGAGACGTCTTGGGTAGGCATGTGCCCCGGCGTTGGGGCCACACCTGCGGATCTTCTATATATTGACGTCGTTGGCACTCTTTACATGAGAGTGCCAAACCGAACGGCCGCCGCCCCGCGCAATGTCGTTCGTAGGAAGCACATCTCTAAACGGAGGTTTTTCAAGCATGAAACTCAAGCCCCTGGGCGATCGTCTGATCGTGCGGGCCATCGAAGAGGAGGAGACCACCGCCAGCGGTCTTGTCCTGCCCGACACCGCCAAGGAGAAGCCGCAGAAGGGCAAGGTCCTGGCTGTTGGCGACGGCAAGCTCGACGACGACGGCAAACGTGTCCCGCTCGACGTGGCGGAGGGCGATGAGGTCCTCTACAGCAAGTACGGCGGAACCGAGATCAAGGTCGACGGGGAGGATCTGCTCGTGCTGCGCGAGTCCGATGTCCTCGCCAAGGTCGCATAAGGAGATCTGAGGAAATATGGCTCACAAGGAACTCAAGTACAGCTCCGAGGCGCGTAAGTCTCTGGAGGCCGGTGTTGACGCTGTCGCCAATGCCGTGAAGGTCACGCTCGGCCCCAAGGGCCGCTACGTGGTGCTCGACAAGAAGTTCGGCGCCCCCACGATCACTAACGACGGTGTCACCATCGCCCGCGAGATCGAGGTGGAGGACGTCTTTGAGAACCAGGGCGCTCAGCTCGTGCGTGAGGTGGCAACCGCCACCAACGACGTTGCCGGTGACGGCACCACAACCGCCACCGTTCTTGCCCAGGCGATCGTCCGCCAGGGTCTGAAGAACGTAGCGGCGGGCGCGAACCCGCTGGCGCTCAAGCGCGGGATCGAGAAGGCCGTCGACCAGGTCGTCGCCAACATCGCCTCGCAGTCCAAGGAGGTCTCCGGCAAGGACCAGATCGCCCGTGTCGCCACGATCTCCGCCGGCGACGAGGAGATCGGCGACGTGATCGCCGACGCGATCGAGAAGGTTGGCAAGGACGGGGTGGTGAACGTCGAGGAGGGCCAGACGTTCGGCATGGACCTCGAGTTCACCGAGGGGATGCAGTTCGACAAGGGCTACATCTCGCCGTACATGGTGACCGACCAGGACCGTATGGAGGCGACCCTGGAGGACCCCTACATCCTGATCGCCAACCAGAAGATCGGCTCCGTGCGCGACGTGCTGCCGGTGCTGGAGCAGGTGATCCAGAGCGGTAAGCCGCTCCTGATCATCGCCGAGGACGTCGAGGGCGAGTCGCTCGCGACGCTTGTGGTGAACAAGCTGCGTGGCACCTTCACCGGTGTCGCGGTCAAGGCGCCGGGCTTCGGCGACCGTCGCAAGCGCATGCTGGAGGACATCGCGATCCTTACCAAGGCAGAGGTCATCACCGAGGAGATGGGCCTGAAGCTGGAGAACACCCAGGTGTCTCAGCTCGGGCACGCCCGTCGTGTGGTGGTGGGTAAGGACAACACCACCATCGTCGACGGCGCCGGCGATGCCGAGGCGATCAAGGGCCGCATCAACCAGATCAAGGCCGAGATCGAGAACACCGACTCGGACTTCGACCGCGAGAAGCTGCAGGAGCGCCTTGCCAAGCTCTCCGGCGGTGTGGCGGTCGTGAAGGTCGGGGCGGCCACCGAGACGGAGATGAAGGAGAAGAAGCACCGCGTCGAGGATGCGCTGCAGGCAACTCGCGCGGCGCTCGAGGAGGGCATCGTGCCCGGCGGTGGCGTCGCGCTGCTGCAGGCCTCGGCATCGGTGTCGCTGGACGGGCTAGAGGACGACTCGGCGACCGGGGCGCGCATCGTGTTGCGTGCGCTCGAGGAGCCGCTGCGTCAGATCGCCGAGAACGCGGGCCTCGAGGGCTCTGTCGTGGTGAACGACGTGCGCAAGGCCAAGGCGGGCGAAGGCCTCAACGCGGCCACCAACGAGATCGTGGATCTCGTGGCCGCCGGGGTAATCGACCCGGCGATGGTGACGCGCTCGGCGCTGCAGAACGCGGCGTCGATCGCCAAGAACATCCTCACCACCGAGGCGATCGTGGCGGAGGTGCCGGAGAAGGAAGGCGGCGGAATGCCGGGTGGTATGCCCGACATGGGCGGCATGATGTAAAGCAGGCTGCAAGTTACGCGCCACGCGCTACAGCGGCGCGCGTATTCGGTCGATAGGACTCACGAGGGCCCGGCAGGATGCTGGGCCCTCGTTTTTTTACCCGTGCATTCCGACGAGTGCCGGCGGCTCCTTGCGCTGATCGGGTTCGTCTCGATTTTTTTTTGAGCGTGTTGGGGGTCTTGACAGGGGTGGGTCTGTTGTGTATGTTCTGGTTTCGTCTTGGCATGGGTTGGTTTGTGCGGGGGCGTGTAC
>JBOGYB010000145.1:0-5234 GCA_050696555.1 Solirubrobacteraceae bacterium
AGCAGAAGGCGACCGCACCGAAGGTGTTGCCGGTGCGGAACTCCCACATGCCTGCGAGGAGCTGCACGATGCCGCCGTAGGCGAGCGCGAGCCCGAGCACGACGGGTGTGCCCTTTTCATTGACGAGGTTGGCGTTGAACATCGAGAGCACGAACGTGGTCATCGCGAACGCCGCCAGACCCAGCGGGGCGGGGTTGGCGGGGGACCACGAGCCCGCCACCGGTCGCTCACGCGGAACCGGCGGGGCTGCGGACTGCCCGGGATGAGGATGAATCGAGGCGGCCTCCATTGGGCCCTCCCTTCGCGCCGCCCGCGCCCAGATGCCCGGGCGGCATTTGACGCTTTGCAGAGCTACCGATCGCGGCGGCCCCTGAGCCAACCTACGATCTCTCCCTTATTTATTCCCGCGTGCGCAGTGGCTCAATCGCACGATTTGGCGGGTTGCGGGTCAACCCGGAGGGGAGTGGGAGCGTTCGACCCCCGTCCCGACGCTCTCGAGGAGAGCAAACCGGCGCGAGGGACTTCACGCGCGTGCACGCGAACGAGGAATCACCCGCGTTTGCGGCGCTTGCGACGAGAACCGGGGGCGGTGGCGGGGGTGGGTGCTGGAGCGACGTCGATAGTGGAGTCGGAGCCATTGGAGGCTTGCTTTACGGCGCCATGTGCGCCACCACCCTTCTCTGCTTCACGCTTGGCGCGCACTTCCGCCTGTGTGGGCCACGGCCGCGACTCCCCGGCGGCCCATGCCGGAGGGTCGCCGCCCGGCCAGCGCTCCATCAGGAGGATGCCGGTGGCGACGAGCCAGAAGGTGGGAATAAGCTGGAGGGTGGCTGTTGCGAAGAACGGCAAGAAAAGCAGACCCGAGAGGACGCCGAGCACAGAGAACCAGCGCGGGACCAGCCCGGCGCGCATCGCTCCGACGGACACGGCAATCATCCCTACCGTGAGCGCGAGCGCGGCGATGAGGCCGAGCAGCCCCAACGTGATCCCGGTGGAGCCGCTCGAGAGCAGCGCCTTTTCCACGGCCTTGTTGGTGAAATCTTGGCCGGTGGCGAATTTGTGGGCTTCGATCGCGAGTATCGCCTCGTGGAGCAGGTTGAGCAGCGCATAGCCGATACCACCCGCAAGCACGAGCGGGCGGGCGGCCGGGAACGACTCCGGGCGACGGAAGCGAGTGGAGTCGGCGAGGAACAGCAGCACGAGCGTGAGCGCAACGATCGCGATCGCGGTGAGCACGCTGCCCGCGACCAGGCCGAAGGCGTGGTGATCGATGTACTTGACCTCCGCGGCCCTTGGGCTCACAGGTGGGTTGGCGATGCCTTTGAGCGCCGGTTCAAGCCCCTGCAGGATGCCTACGGTGGGGAGCTCTTTGAGCGTGGCGTTGAGGATGATGCCGCTCAGCAGGTACAGCACACCACCCGCCACAGCTGGCACGGCGAGACGCGCACGACGCTCTGACTCGAAAGCTGTGCGCTGCTCGATCTCCGCCGCTGTGGCCATCGGCAGGGCAGTCTATGAGTTGGACCTGCGGGAGGTATCCAGACAGATGATCCGCTCAGGGGCGAGCCGGTTCAGACATTAGGGCGTTGTGCGTTTATTTATCACCACACCGGACGGATGGACAACCGGAAAGGGGGATGTGGGACGCTAGGATCGAAGTATGGAGAGCGAAGGCTTTGGTGACCTGTTCGGGGATCCCGAGGAGCTCCAGCGAAGGATCGCCCAGTTCGCTGAACAGATGCAGGGACAGCAGGCGCTCGCATGGGCGGACAACGCGATCAAGCTCGCGGTGGACATGACGGTGGCGGCGGTGAACCGCGTGAACGTGCAGGGTGACGCGGAGGCCCAGGCGGAACAGATCCGGCAGGTGATCGCGGTGGTGTTCCCCGAGGCGGTCACGCTTGTGCGCGAGGCGCGCGAGGGCTTGCAGTAGACCTCGCGGGACACTCTTATCTCCTCACACTCGCGCCCTCGGGGCACGGGAACCGGCCCCGAGGGGCTCCTTCGCGGCACGTTCGGATAGCCGCTCGGCGTCCCTGGAGGCACGACCGGCGGCGATCACTTCTTTGAAGGAGCGGAAGCGGAAGATGAACACCACCGCGGCCAGCCCCGCCAGTGCGGTGAACGCGGCTATCGCGATCTGCTGGCCCACCGAGTAGGCGGCAACAACCGCCGTGGGGGCACTCGTGGCGAACACCTTCACGAGCAGCGCCTGCTGCACCCCCGCGCCTCCCGGGGTGAAGGGGACGGCGCCCGCGACCTGGCCGACGCCGAATACGAGCAGTACGTTCTCCACCGAACCTCCCACGCGGAAGGCGTCGAGCAGGAACCAGATGGCGAAGAAACGGCACAACCACGCGAGCGCCTGCAAGGAGGCGACCTCGCGCAGGTAGCGGCGGCGGTCGGTGAGGATCGTGAGGCCCTGACGGACACGTGCCCAGAAGGCCTTCACCCGTGCCGAGAGGAGCGCGAAAGCGACAAGACCGGCGACGGCAAGCAACGTGATCAGGAAGAGCGTGAAGCGAAAGTGGGAGGCGAGGTAGGAGATATCGAAGGAGTGGAGCTTTGAGAAGTCGGGGGGCTTGGGGAAGACTCCTTGGGAGAAGGCGAACACCAGCACGAGCACACCGGCGCAGATATCGAACACTGCCTCCACGAAGAACGCGGAGGCGATCGTCGGATAGGAGGAGCCGGGGATGGAGCTACGGGTGAGGAACAGCTTGATGATGTCCCCGCCACGGGCGGGAACCACGTTGTTGAAGCCCACCGCCGCCAGGTAGGCGCCCCAGATGCGCCGCCACTGAAAGCTCACGGCGGGGTAGGCGGCGCGCAGGCTGTGGAAGAAGGCACGCGAGCGCAGCGTGAGGTTGAGCCCGAAGAAGAGGAGCCCCAGCACGAGGGCGCCCCAGTGCACGGCCGCCAGGTCGGAGAAGAACTGGCCGCCGGCTTCGACAAACGAGTCGAAGCTCTGCGTGACCGACGTCGACGCGGTCAGGGCGATCCCATGCGCAGAGGGGACTTGGAGGGTGAGCACACCCTCAAGCCTACGGTCCCCCAAGGCGAGGGGGGAAGCCCCCCGCGCCGTCGGCCACCGTGAGGCTAGAAGTCGTCGTCGTCGTCCTCCAGCTCGAGGTCTTCGTCGTCGAGGTCTACATCGAGATCGTCCGCCTCAACCTCCTCTGCGTCGTCCCAATCGTCGTCGTCGAACTCGTGTTCCGGCACCTCGAGGACTGCGCTTTCAAGCATGGTGTCGCTCTCCTTTCTGACGCGATGTGAACGGGTTACCCATGTATACCCTGCGGGCGCGCGGATGATAGTCGGGTAAGCGACGGATTCACACCTCTCCCACGGGCGGCCCGCCCGCTACGCAGCAGGCGAGCCGATGCCCTGCAACGCCTCAACACGAGCGCGTCGTGCTGGGCGGGCTTCACCTTGCGCAGAACGGCGGCGACACCCCCTCCGGGTCGATCACGGCGCGGATCACTATCCATCGCTCAGGGGTGCCCGGCCGGAAGGCCGGCACGGCGGAGCAGACGCGCCGCGTCGTAGAAGCCGGTTTGGAAGTCGGTGAGGCGAGCGGGATCGCCTCCGGCCTGGATGGGATCCGCGTAACGAGCTTTGGTCCAGCGCTGCTGCCACTCGGTCATCTGGCGCGCCACCTCGGCGTGATTGGGAGGGGCGTCGCGCGGAGGGCCGTCGAGCAGGAGGTGACCGAGATGGTTGGCTGCCCGCACCCGTGCGGTCATGGCCGGGATCTGGCCTTCCACCTCACAGAAGCGCGTGAGGATCGTCTTGATGATCGAGGTGTGATCGAAGTGGAAGTCCTTCCCCAGCAGCGCCGAGGAGGTCGAGCCCGCGGCGACGAGCGGGGAGGCGAGGATCGCCGGCACGCGCACGCCAAGGCGGCGAAACTCGGGATCGTCGTCCACCCCCGGTGGCGGGGGTACGTGGTCGTAGAAGCCCCCATGCTCGTCATACGTGATGACGAGCAGCGTTTTCTCCCAGCTCGGGCTCGAGCGCAGCGCGTGGAAGACCCGCAACACGAGGTCCTGTCCGGCGCGTAGATCGCTCGGTGGATGATCGTCGTTGGAGTTCGGCCCGAGCACCCCGGGATCCTTGAAGTGCGGGTCGATCCAGCTCACCGCCGGGAGCTTCCCGTTGGCTGCGTCGTCGATAAACGAGGGACCCTCCTCCAGTAGCTCCCCCACGACCCGCTCCTGTGCGCTGAGCTTGCGCGAGTCGACGTACGCGAAGCGATGGTGGTTGCTCAGCCGGTACTTGGGGTCCACCATGCGCAGCGTTGCGGGATCGAACGAGTACCAGCGCCAATCGACCCCGCGCTCGTCGAGGTGGCGCACGAAGCTCGGCAGCGAGTAGACCGGGAGGGGAAGATCGTCTCGCGTGCCCGCCGCGCGGCCCGTGGTGGCGTACAGGCGGTTGGGCCACGTGGCGCCCGGGACCGAGCTGAACCAACGGTCCACTACGCAGTATTCGGACGTGAGATGGTCGTAGACCGGGAGCTCCTCCGCGTTGTAGTACCCCATCACCAGGCCCGCCTCAGGCGCCTGCTCGCCGCTCTTCTTCGCGCGAGCTGCGGATATGCGCGCGAAGTTCTCCACAAAGCCAGCGCCCCCGCCCGCGAGCTGCTGGTCAACCGAGGAGCGCGAGTGATCGGGGTCTTCGGTCTCGTCCTTGAACTTGGTCTGATCGAGGTGGTGGATCGGGAACCGTGCGCCGTCGTGCACGTTGAAGTTGACATCGGGGCCGCGAAGACCGTCGATGTCCGTTCGCCCTCCACCGCCCATCGACGCGGGAAGCGAGAGGTATCCGAGCATGTGGTCGAACGAGCGGTTCTCGAGCATCACGACAACGACGTGATCTATCGCCTTCAAGCGCTGCGCCGCGGGATCGGCGGGCGCCGGCGCCATCTCCGGTGAGGTTGGTGGGATAGGCGCCGCCACCACGTCCACCACCTCCTTCCACGACGCGGGAAGGAGGTGCGCTATCCCCCGCAACGCCTCCCGCTTCAAACCACCGACGAAATCTTTCACCACTGCTCCTCCTCGCGGACGCGAACTAAGCGACTCACCCACTTGCTGCTGGTATCCCAGCAGCCACCCGATACCCAAACAGCCGCGAAGGTTAGTGCTTTTGCCATCCCTTTTGAATCGTCTCGCTTTATGTGACGAATCAGCACTAATGGAATCTTTCTGAGAAGATGATCGCGTCTCAGT
>JBOGYB010000146.1:0-5201 GCA_050696555.1 Solirubrobacteraceae bacterium
CACCACCAGCCTCCAAGGAGGACCGGATGAACAACGTCCTCAGGTTCTACAGCTAGCCCACCTCTCACCGCTGCACCCTTTTATCGCCGCGAAGCGGGCAAAAAGAGAGCCCGGGCTTGCACCGGGCTCTCTGGACGATCAGCGTTGGCTCCTGCCGACCGCCACGATCAAACTCGCTGGATCAGGGTACCAGTGCCGAGGCCTCCACCACAGCACATCGTGACAAAGCCGATCTCCTTATCGGAGCGCTCCAGCTCGTGCAGGAGCGTGGTGATGAGCCGCGCTCCTGTCGAACCGAGTGGGTGGCCGAGCGCCATCGCACCACCGTTGACGTTCACACGGTCCATGTCAGGGTTGTGCTCACGCCTCCAAGCCGCCACCACAGGGGCAAACGCCTCGTTGATCTCGATCAGGTCGATGTCGTCGATGGTCATGTTGTTGCGCTCGAGAATCTTCGCCGTGGCGGGGATCGGGCCCTCAAGCATCTTCACAGGGTCGCAGCCGACGGTCGTCTGGTCGACGATCCGAGCACGGGCTTTCAGACCCAGTGCCTTGGCCTTCTCCGCCGACATCAGCAGCACAGCGGCGGCGCCGTCGGAGATCTGCGAACTGTTGCCTGCCGTGATCTTGCCGTCCGGCTTGAAGGCTGGTTTGAGCTGGGAGAGCGCCTCGAGGTTCGTGTCAGGACGAATGCCCTGATCGGTGACATATGTGTCGCCGTTGACTGAGAACGGTACGATCTCGCGCTCGAAGCGGCCCTCCTCGGTGGCCTGGTGAGCGAGTTTGTGGGAGCGTACCGCCAGCTCGTCGAGCTCAGAGCGGGAGATCTCCCACTGGTCGGCGATCATCTCCGCGCCGAGTCCTTGACCGACGATGTTGTGCTTGGCCATCAGCTCGGGGGTGAAGGCGAAGCCAAACTCCTGCTGGGTCTTCATACCCGCCGCAAAGGGGAAGTGGCCCATGTGCTCCACGCCACCACCGATCATCGCGTCATGCACGCCGGCGGCGATAAGCGCGGCGGAGAAGTTGACGGCTTGCTGGGCGGAGCCGCACTGGCGGTCGACGGTGGTGCCAGGGGTCTCGATCGGAAGACCCTCCTGCAGCCAAGCATTGCGGGCGATATTGAAGCCCTGCTCGCCGAACTGCTGCACGCAGCCGGCGACCACGTCCTCGACAACGGCCGGCTCGATGCCGGCGCGCGAGATCACCTCTGTGTAAACCTTGCCGAGCAGCGCATTGGGATGAATGTCCTTGTAGTAGCCCTTCTCCAGGTGGCCGCGACCGATCGGTGTGCGAACCGCCTCGATGATCACGACCTCACGGCCGTCTGCTTGCCTCATGATGGAAGTCCTTTGCTCGTCTGTTGCAGGTATGCCCCGGCGTGGAGCCTGGCTTGTGGATGCGAGACTGCCAGGGCGCGATCTCAAGAACGCGGGCGGTGCTCGCTGTCTCTACTGTATCGCTCAGCACCCCTAGATTGACTGGTCAGTCAACCAAACGCCGAAGCATCGCCACAGGAGCGAGAAACCTTGAACGAACGCATTGGAATAATCGGCAGCGGGACAATCGCCTGCGGCCTAGCTGCAACCGCCGCCCACCACGGGGGTGGGCGGGATCCGATACTCCTGCTCGCACGCTCAGAGAGCTCGGCCGACCGCGCCAAGGCCACCGTCGAGAAGACGCTAAGTCGCATGGAAGCCGAGATCGATCCCGGGCACATCCAGGTCGTCACCGACGTGAGCGCGCTTGCTCATGTGTCCTTCGCGGTGGAGGCGGTGGTGGAGGAGCACGAGGTCAAGGCTCCAATACTCGCCGAGCTGAACAGCATCCTCGACGGGGAAACGATCCTCGCCTCGACTACGTCATCGCTTTCGGTGGAGAGGCTCGCCGAGGCGAGTGGTCGGCCTGAGCGGTTCCTCGGCCTGCATGTGTTCAACCCCGTGACCCGCATGAAGCTCGTCGAGCTCGTATTCCCAGCCGTGGCCTCCGACGAGACGCGCACCCGCGCGCTGGCATTGTGTGAGGCGTTTGAGAAGACCGCGGTGGAGGTACCCGACGTGCCCGGGTTCGTGGTGAACCGGCTGCTCTTTCCCTACCTCTTCGACGCCGTGAGGCTACTCGAAGAGACAGGGATGGACGCGAACGACATCGACACCTGTATGAAGCTCGGAGCCGGGCACCCGATGGGTCCGTTCGCCCTGCTCGACCTTGTGGGGTTGGACGTATCGAAGGCCATCGGCGAGACCATCGGCGAGAAAATTCCGTCCCGAGTGGACGAGCTGATCGCCGACGGCGCGCTTGGGCGCAAGACGAAGCGAGGCTTCCTCTCCTACTGAGTGAGATTTCATTCCCACTCAGCTGACTTTTAGGTGACGTTCATCAAGGTGGGGATACTTGGGGGTGCGACTAGTTCGCATGCACTCCCGCCTCCCCCAGTGCAAACGTCCGGCCCGCACCCCCCGCGGGCCGGACTCTTTTAACCCCCTGAAGGAGCTTCGCGACGGATCTCCTCTACACGCTCCCCTTCGCGTGCACGTACAGGTCGGCGCTCGCGAATGCGAACCGCCTCCACTCGGTTGTGGTGAACTGACTCCACCCTTATCGAGAAGTCCCCGGAGCTGATGGTATCGCCGCGACGAGGGAGACGTCCCAGCTCGGCGAACACGAACCCACCGACGGAGTTGTAGGCATCGCTGTCAACCGGCAGCTCGACGCCATAGTCGAGCAGGTCGGCGATGGAGACGTGCCCACGAACGAACAGATCGCCGTCGGCAAGACGACGAACCTCACCGGACGCAGAGTCGGTTTCGTCTGCGATCTCCCCCACCACCTCCTCGATGATGTCCTCGATCGTGACGATTCCCACCACGCGCCCATACTCGTCTGCAACTACCGCCAGGGAAGTGCGCCGCCGTTGAAGATCGGCCAGCAAATCATCCAGAGGCTTCGTCTCTGGGACGATAGGCGCATCGTGCATGATCGGCTCAATCGAGGCGTTCGGACCGTCGTGCATGAGCCTGCGAGCGAGGGAGCTGGCGTGCACCAACCCACGCACGCGGTCGCGATCCTCCTCCTCGATCACGATCAGGCGAGTGTGGCCACTTGAAATGCACAGCTCCAGAGCGGTTTGAACGTCCTGCGAGACATCCACGGTAACCACCGCCGGGATTGGGGTCATCACTTGCCTGGCCTCCTGCTCATGGAGGTGAAAGACACCGGTGAGCATCCCAGCCTCACCCGGATCCAGGTGACCGCCCGCATATGACTCGGCAATCAGACGCTTGAGCTCGTCGGGAGATCCCCCTTCTCGCTCACCGCTCATCTCCACGCCGAACAGCCGCAGGATGCGCCCGGAGACGGCGGTGAGGCCAATGATTACGGGATGGAAGAGCACGCTGAAGGCCTCGAGCGGGCGGGCGATGCGACGGGCAATGGTCTCCGAGCGGTCGATGGCATACAGCTTGGGCACCATCTCACCGGCGATCAGTTGAGTGGCGGCGATCAACAGGAACGCCACGATCACCGATATGGCTATGGCCGCGTCGTGGCTGGGAGTGTCGCCGAGGGCGCCTTTGAGTATGTCGGCGAGCGCAGGCTCGGCGAGCGCACCAATGGCAATCGAGGTCATCGTCACACCGATCTGCACCGCGGAGATGTATTCGTTGATGCGGTCGAGCTGGCGCAGCGCGAGCGCCGCACCACGAGAGCCTTCCTCGCGCATCACCTCGAGTCGAGCTCTACGGGAACGCACGAGTGCGTACTCGGCGGCGACGAAGAAAGCATTGATCGCGACGAGCACAACCGCCAGGATGAGCTTCAGCCCATTCACGCCAAACGGGCCAGCAGACCGGCCGAGCTACTTCGGGGAGGTTTGTCGTCGTCTTTCATCTGTTGCCGACCGCACAACCGTAGCAGGAGGACTGGTCGGTATTTGCCCGCGCTTCAAGCGAGATCGTCGATGCGGGCAGCCATGTCGAAGTCGGACTGCGTGAGGCCGCCCTCGGAATGGGTGGAGAGCTCCAGACGAACCTTGTTCCACCCGTGGAGGTGGATGTCGGGATGGTGGTTAGCTGCCTCAGCGGCGTCCCCCACGCGGTTGACGAACGCCATCGCTGCGCCAAAGTTCTCGAACTCCCACTCGCGAGCGATGGACCCACTATCGCGACGCCAGTCACAGGTGGCGAGCGCAGCCTCTATCTCTAGGTCGGAGAGAAGCCTCACTACCACCAGACTACCCCGGTCGCAAGGACGCTAGCCGCCCGGGATCAGGATTTGCTGTTCGCCGCTCCCAGTTACCTCGCTGGAGTGCGCCGTGACCTCTGAGGCGACGACGAATACCGCACTCAGCGCGACACATCCGGCAAGCGCAAGGGCAAGCGATTTGCGCCGGTCAGCGAACTGGAGCACGAATCCCGCGAGCGCGCCACCAATCAGACCTCCGATGTGGCCCCCAACCGATATCCCCGAGGAGGTGAAACCGAGCAGCAGATTGACGCCGATGAGCATCCCCAGCCCGCTCTCCATGACGGAGATATTGCGCGAGCGCATCTCCACCACCGCGCACCCCGCCACGCCGAAGATGGCACCTGAAGCGCCCACCGTGAAGGCGTGAGGGGTGACGAGTAGCGCCCCGAAGGCGCCCGCGAACAGCGAAGTGACATACACGGCAGCGAATCGCACGGAGCCGATCGCCGGCTCAAGCATGCGCCCGAGCCAGTAGAGGATGAGCATGTTGAACCCGATGTGGAGGAGGTTGGCGTGCAGGAAGCCACCGCTGACCAATCTCCACCATTGCCCATACGCCACCCCCTCTTCTATCCCCGGCACTTCCGGGCTGCCGAGCAGCGCCCCTCTGAAGTAGAGCGTCTCCCCACTTCCAAAGTGGATCCTCTCGATGATGTAGACGATCACGTTCAACGCGATCAGGCCGTAGGTGACCCGAGGGATCTCCGCCATGTCGCGCATCCGCACAACCTTTGTGCGCTGTTTGGAGCACTCGGGGCAGCGCATCCCCACCGGGGTGACGGTCATGCAGTCGGGACAGATGGGGCGTCCGCAAGAGGAGCAGGCGACGCCCGTCTCACGTGAGGGATGGCGGTAGCAGGTGGCCATAGGGCTCGCAGACGCTAGCAGCGCGATGAGCGGTGTCGGGTGCTCATAGTGCGAGTGACTCGCGTGCACGCGCGGAGAAAGCCCTACTC
>JBOGYB010000147.1:0-5178 GCA_050696555.1 Solirubrobacteraceae bacterium
CCATGTGCTCCTGTGGAAGGAGACCGGGGTGAACGTCGAGCTGAAGAAGCTCCCCGGCGCCATCAAGCGCAAGATCGCGGGGCTCGAGTTCTTCGTCACCCGCACCGCCGGCAGCGGACGGATCGCCTTCTCACGCGACTCACCCGGTCAGTGCGTACCTCTGCACCTGCGCCAGGGTGAAGGGCTCGATGTGCGCGAGCACCAGTTCATCGCCGCCACCGACAATCTCGACTACAGCTTCGAGCGCATCAAGGGTGTGCAGAACATGCTGCTCGGGGGATCAGGCTTCTTCATGGACAAGTTCCGCGCCACCGCCGGAGACGCGCTCGTGTGGCTGCATGGCCACGGCAACGTGTTCCTGGTCGAGCTCGACGCGGGCGAGCAGATCGACGTGGAGGCCGGAGGATGGCTGTTCAAGGACCCCACCGTAAAGCTCGAGGCAGTCACAATGGGGCTGAAGTCGGGCGTGTTCGGCGGCGGCGGGAAGCTCACCTGGAACCGCTTCACGGGGCCGGGGAGGCTAGCCATCCAGACGATGTTCATCGCGCCACTCGAGGGGATCGAGAGTAACGGCAGCGCTGCCGTCGGCGGGGGCGTGGCGGGTGCCATCGTGGGCGGACTTCTGCGCGGCTGAGCCTATGGACGGGGCCCGCGTCAGGCGACTGGGTGCTCGATCGCACCGAGCCCCTGGATCTCGATGCGCACCACGTCGCCGGAGGCGAGAAAACGGGGTGGGTCCATACCCATGCCCACTCCACTCGGCGTGCCTGTGAGAATCAGGTCGCCTGGCTCCAGCGTGCACGCCTCTGAGATGAACGCCAAGAGCGTGGGGATGTCGAAGATGAGGTTCGAGGTGGACGAGTCCTGGCGCAGCTCTCCGTTCACCCAGGTGCGCAACCAAAGCGCCTGCGGGTCGGGAACCTCATCAGCGGTAGTGATCCACGGACCGTAAGGACAGAAGGCATCGGCGCCCTTCGCTCGCGTCCACTGAAGCTCACGCTTCTGTAGGTCACGCGCGGTGAGGTCATCGGCCACGGCATACCCCGCAACGCAGCCATTTGCGCCCATCACCACCGCCAGCTCCCCCTCGTAGTCAAGGCGCTTCACCACCTCCGGGCATCGCACAGTCGCGTTTGGTGGGGATGCGGAGGAGGGCAGCTTCATGAACACGATCGGCGTCTCCGGCGGGGTGGCTCCGATCTCAGCGACGTGGTCGGCATAGTTCATCCCAATCCCGAAGATCGCGCGCGGACGGGGCACTGGCGCCAACAGCGAAACTTCGCCCAGCGCGAACGAAGGCCCATCCGCCGCGGGCGCACCCGGGTCGCACAGACGGTCGAGCACCGTGAAATCCTCGTCGGCGAACGCCACCACGGTGTCCCCACGCACCTCTCCACCGCGCGGGGTGGAGAGGTCGGGAGGGATGAATGTGGCCAGACGCGCGATCGGCGAAGCCTAGCGGCCCCTCTCCCTAAACGGCCGACGCTCGAGCAAGCCGGCCTACGTCCCAGGAGCGCACTATTGTCGGCGGGCGAGATGAGCCGCCTCACCCCCTTCGAGCGCACTGCGCTTGTGACGATCGCGCTTCTCGCGGCGCTCGCCGGCGTGGCCAACTACGGGAAATGGGCACCGGTCCCGCGCTTTGCCGTCGCAACGCTCGCGCTCGCGGGACTCGCGTGGGTAGTGTCGTTCGCCACAGAGCAGCTCGGAGAGCGCTTCGGGCCGGCGATCACGGGGATGCTGCAGTCCACGCTCGGCAACCTTCCCGAGCTGTTCGTGGTCATCTTCGCGCTGCAGAAGGGGGAGCTCGTGGTGGCGCAAACGGCGATCATCGGGTCGATCTTCGCCAATGCGATGTTGGTGCTCGGTCTTGTGATCGTATTGGGGGCGCTGCGGGCACCCGACGGGGTGATGCGCTTCTCCCACCGCCTACCCCGAGACACCGCCACGCTCCTGCTCGTCACGGTGTTCATCATCGTGCTACTCGGGCTGTCGCTCGCTTCGCACGACCCCGCCAGCCACCACGTGAACACGATCTCGGCGGTGGGAGCCGTGAGCCTGCTGATCGTGTACGTCGCATGGGTGGTGCCCTATCTGCGCGCCGACACTTCGCCCGGCGCGAAGGCCATCGTGGCGAGTGACCCTCAAGAGAGCACCACATCGCCCGATCCCGAGGCGACCGCGGCCAGGCGCGAGGGCCCGCGACTCTCCCTATCGTCCACGCTCACGCTGCTGTTCGCCGCCGGTGTCGCCTCGGCGTTCGTGTCCGACTGGTTCGTGAACGCGCTATCCCCAGCGATAGCGCAGCTCAAAATCTCTCAAGCGTTCGCGGGCCTCGTGATTGTGGCGATCGCCGGCAACGCGGTTGAGAACACCGCCGGTCTTGTCCTCGCCTGGAAGGGCCGCTCGGATCTGGCGATCTCGGTCGTCAAGAACTCGGTAGCACAGATCGCCGCGTTCCTGTTCCCGCTGCTGGTGCTGATCTCATTCCTGCTCGCCACCACGCTCACGTTTGCGCTCGCCCCCGTCTATATCGGCGCGCTGCTGGTGATGGCGCTGGCGATGTGGCAGGTCACCGCCGACGGCGAAGCCGCTGCCTTCGAGGGCTGGGCGCTCGTGGCGCTCTACGTGATCTTGGCGACGCTCACGCTTTACGAGTAAGACCGATCTTGGCTGTGCCCCAGCGCCATGAATACCTCGGGTCGTGGCGCGCGCGCCAGCGCGCCATCCATGAAGAATCCGCTCGCTTACGGAGCGTGCTCAGTGACTGTCGAGCACCCGATCGATCAGACCGTACTCGAGCGCCTGCTCGGCGGTGAAGAAGCGATCGCGCTCCATATCTTCGCGCACCTGCTCCTTTGAGAGGCCTGTGTTTTCGGCGTAAATCTGATCCAGGCGCTCGCGCACGTTGAGGATCTCGCGCGCGTGAATCTCGATGTCGGTGGACTGGCCTTCAAAGCCTGCGGAGGGCTGATGGATAAGGATGCGCGAGTTGGGCAACGCCGCACGCTTGCCCTTCGTGCCACCCGCCAGCAGCAGCGAGCCCATCGACATCGCCACCCCCACGCACATCGTGTGGATGTCGGGCCTTACGAACTTCATCGTGTCGTAGATAGCAAGCCCCGAGTAAACGCTCCCGCCGGGGGAGTTAATGTAAATCGAGATGTCCTTCTCGGGGTCTTGCGACTCCAGGTGCAGGAGCTGCGCCACCACCAGATTGGCCACCTGATCTTCAATGGGTGTACCCAGAAAGATGATGCGCTCGTTGAGCAACCGGGAGAAGATGTCGAACTCACGCTCCCCGCGCGCGGTGCGCTCGATGACCATCGGGATCAGCTGCGAATAGGGGTCCACGGCTCACACCCTATCGAGCAGACCCCCCCGGCCCGCCGCGCCCCATCCGTCGCCCGGCCATAATGGCGTTGAGCCATGCCGCTGAACCTCCCAAACCTGCTGACGGTTCTGCGCATCATGCTCGTCCCGGTGCTGGTGGTGGCGCTACTCGGCAACACCCCCGCCGGGGACGTACTCGCAGCGGTGGTGTTCGCGCTCGCCTCCCTCACCGACTTCGTCGACGGCTATCTCGCGCGAGCCCGCGACTCGGTCACCACCTTCGGCAAGCTCATGGACCCACTGGCGGACAAGTTGCTGGTCATAGGCGCACTGCTCTGCCTGGTTTCGCTGCACCGTCTGGAAGGGTGGGTGGCGATGGTGATCATCGCGCGCGAGCTCGCCGTGACGATGCTCCGCGTAAACGCAGGTCAATCGGGCGTGGTGATCTCGTCGTCGATGTTCGGCAAGGTCAAGACCTGCGTGCAAATCGCCGCGATCCTCGCGGTCATCGCCGTGCACGACTCGCCGCTGTGGGTTTCGCTGCTGGTCTACGTGGCGGTCGCCATCACTGTGGCATCTGGGCTCGACTACTTCCGTCGAGCCACTCGTCCAGGGTCGTCTGACGCGACACCCTCGACCCCGTCTGAATCTCATGGCGCAACTCGGACATGAGCCCGTGACGCTCCGCCACCACGTTGTGCTGGTGGATCGTCTCTAGGTTCTCCTGACGCGCCAACACAAAGCTCCCACCGTCGAGCTCCGAGAAACGTGCCGCTACCCCCGACACCATCTCGCGCACACAATCCTCTACAAAGCGGGGACGGCGGTGGGCCTTCTCCACCACCTCCACCTCATCGGAGCGCTTCATCAACTCGTATATCTCCGAAGACATCGACCCCTCCACGATCTCGAGCAGCGTTGCCGCATCGATCTCCGCGTCGCACTCCTCCAAACATCCGATGTGAAGCGTGCCGAGCCCCCTCTGGTTGTGGGTGGCTACGGGCACATGGTCGAACACTCGCTCGATCTGCTCCTCGCTGAAGTCATCACTGCGCAGACGCTCCCTCGCGCGTGCCATCACGAGCTCCTGCGCGCACGGGCACGCCGTCATGCCGGTCGCCGATACCCCCACCACCCTACGCGTGCCCGTGGGTAGCGCTACAGCGCGCCCGTAGAGCGTGTAGATCTCCTGCGTCATCACCGCGGACACAGGCGCCGGCTTGTGCTCTGGATAGCGCGCCGCGATAGTCACCTCCGCGCGCGCGGCCTCTTGACGTTCGCGCACAAGCTCGGCGATGTGCTTGGCGAGCGTCTCCGCTTGAAACGCCGACTCTTTGAGGATCACCTCACCAATCGTCTGATTTACGACCTCCTCGAAGCGCGACATGTGAGCGCCCTTCTGGTCTGAGCTCAGGTCGACGAAGCACTCCAACCTGGCAAAGAACAGCTCGTCGCGCACCCGGATGACCTTCTCCACGCCGGTGACCCCGACACGCGAGAGCCCAACCGGGATCGACGGTGCTCGCGCCTGGACGTCGTCCTCGGCAGCACGAGAAAGGGAGGGGTTTGTACGTATCGCGGTGTGCACTCGCCGCCAACACTAGCGCTCGTCGAGCTCTCACCCTTACAGGCACCGACACCGACCCCAAGATCTGGTATCACTCCGCACATAAGACGCATCAAGGTAGTTTGGTCGGGTTCGGGTCCAAGGCAGCGCAGGAACGCGAAGGTCGTTGATGCCAAAAGGAATCGCATAGGAGGCATGAAGAAAGCAGGGGGAGGTCGGAGCGAGCTTGCTTCGACGGGGAGTTACACGGATCCCGGGGGTCCTGAGGTGAGTAAGAA
>JBOGYB010000148.1:0-5154 GCA_050696555.1 Solirubrobacteraceae bacterium
CGTGACCCCTTCGCCCGCGTACTGGTTGGTGATCGTCGTTCCCGCCGACTGGTCGTCGAAGTTCACGACCTTCGTCGCTGCGTGGGCGCTGCTTGCACCCACCAAGAGCGCGAAGATTGCGAGCAGCACGCCCGCTTGCGGTTTCACGGCAGCGATTATTCAGACGAACGGGTTCGAATACAAGCCCTGCGACCGATCTCTCAACTCATATACGACGGAAACAGCGCCCTGCGGCCTTGCGTGTACGTCGTGCGTGCGAGTTAGGTCCCTTACTCCCCCACCGGCCAGTGCTCCACTTCGAGCTCGTCCATCGGGAAGTGCCCGGGATTCCCAGTGGCGAGGCGCGCGTCGATCGCAACCGCCGCTGCGGCGATCAGGCAGTCGGCTTGGCTGAGGGTGATTCCTTTACGCGCGTGATCTCTGCGCCAGCGCCCCGCGCGTACCCCCTCCTCCTGGCCGAGCGCGACGAGACGTATGCCTTCGAGGAAGCGCAGTACCACCGGCTCCTCGTTCTCGTGTGCGCCTCGCAGCACCTCCTCGTGGTTTATCGGAGAAATCCACGGGACGTGTCCTAGCTTGCGCAGGAGACGCACGCGCTCGGCGGCGGGACGTCCGCGGAGAGCGTCGATCAGCACGGTTGTGTCGAGCAGTACCCGCAACCGTTAACCGACGCGGGCAGCGTCGCCCGCGCGCCCGGTCGCCACCCAGCCCGCGGGGTCGGCATCCCACCCGTGCTGTGAGCCACCCAGCGCTCCCAGTCCGGCTTCGATGTCCTCCCAGCGCTGTTCGTCATCCAAGGCCCTGCGAATCGTGGCCGAGATGAAGGCGCTGCGCTGTCGTCGCCCTACGCGTCGGTCGAGCTGGGCGACGAGATCGTCATCGAGGCTTATGTGCATACGCATGGCCACAAGCTAGCACACTCAACATACGTTTTCAGACTCGCCGTCGGGCAGGCACGGGAATGTTCAGTCGGCGTCCGCCCGTGGGCGCTTTCTGCCAGACTGATTGCTCGCGCGCCGTTAGCTCATCGGGTAGAGCTCCGGACTTTTAATCCGGCGGGGCGGGTTCGAGTCCCGCACGGCGCACCAAATTTGTCTTATGCAAACCCACGGCCCCCGAAAGGGGGTCGTGGTCGTTTCTGCGCCGCCCCCTGGAGGTTTGGGCGGCATTGTGGGCCAATTGGGCTGGACGGGCGGCGGGTAGGGCAAGGGCGCGGATCGCAGCGACCCACGGGGTTGGTTCGGCTTCCGATACTTCGCCGTCAAGCACGAGCAAGGCCTTGAATAGCGCCTGGTTAAGCAGTCTGCGGGTGTGCGGCGTGGCCTGTTCGTAGCGAATGTCTGTGTCGGTGAGCAGCGCGAGCGCCTCTTTGAGGGCGTCCTTGATCTCACGGAAGTCTTGGACGGCCGCGTTGGCCCACTTGTGGGCCTCGGCTCGCTCGCGTTTGATGCGGTCTTGCTCAGCGGCTAGAACATCCTCGTCGACGCTGCCTGCATAGTGCAGGTGTAGGAGCTTCTGCTGCTGGCGCTGAAGTTCTCGCAGCCGCTCTGCGTGCCGGGCGGACTCCTTCTTCGCGTTCTTGGCCAGCTCCCCGGCATAGCGCTCGACTTCTTGACGGACGGCCTCGCGTTGGGGTCGGGTGAGATGGATGGTTCTGTAGTAGTGCTCGACGGCACGCTCGACGTCCTCGGTCTGCATGTGTCGTCCCGCACAGTGCTGGCCGCGGCCTGGGCGGCTGAGGCAGCCGAAGTATTCGTAGAGTCCGCCCCGTCCGCGCACTTGACTAAAGACGAGGCGTCGACCGCAGGAGCCGCAATAGATCGTGCCCTTGAGGTAGTGGGTGTGCTTGCGGTTGCGCTCTCCGCTGAGGCGATGGGCCTCAAGGACTTCGCCGATCTTCTTGAAGGTTGCCTCATCGATGATTGCTGCATGGCGTCCGTTGGGATTCTTGACGCCGTCCCAGGTCACGACTCCGATGTAATAGTCATTGGTGAGCATCCGGTGGACATTTGCTCGCGACAGCGGTGCGGGTGCCGTTTTTGGTGTCTGCGGTGTGCGCAGGCCAGCCTCATCGAGCATTTCGCATAGGGAGGTCAACGAATAGTTGCCGGTAGCGAAAGCATCGAAACCCAGCTTGACCAGCGGAGCGCGCTCGGGATCACTCTTGATGACCCGGACTTCGCGGCCTTCGATCCGCTCCGTCGTGTTCATGTAGCCGATAGGGGCGCGGCCCATCGTGCCACCATCGGCGTGCTTGCGCGCCATGCCGAGCTTCACCTTTTCGGCATCGCCACGCGAGCGGAAGGCGTTGACCCCGGCCATGATTGTGTAGAGCAACCGCCCGGCGGGTGTGTTGTCGGTGCGCTCCAGTGTAGACTCCAACTTGCAGCCGTGGCCCTCGATCTCCCGTAGCAACCACAGCGCATCGAAATCATCGCGCGCGACCCGTGAGAGGTCGTAGAAAATGACGTATGTCGGTTTGAGCGTTGGCAACTCAGCCAACATCTTTTGGAGTGCCGGGCGACGCAGATTCGTACCGGAGTAACCCGCCTCAACAAACTCAGCAATAACCTCAGCGCCCAGGCCCGCCGCGTGACGTTCACACCCTTCGCGTTGCGCCGGAAGGGAGTACCCCTCCGGGTTGTGCGCCTTGTTTACCTGCCCGTCGCTGGAGACACGTAGGTAGATCACGGCCGTGGCCTCGTCCGCCGGGAGAATCGTAGTTTCAGCCTTAGCTATTGTGGCTAGTGACAATCTGCCCTCCTTCCTTAGTTAATATGGCTTAACGATTTTCCCGTTAAGTCGTGATTTAAGCAACGTGTTAATTAGTAAGTGCGAGTCGATCCAGGCGGTTGCCCAGATCGACCCGCGTGCTCTCACTTCAGGGCCTCCAACCGTTCGGTGATTGTCTTCTTGCGCTCGGCGGCACTGTCCTTGAGGGCCTTGGCCTCGGCTGCTGCCTCTGTGGCGCGTTCTTCGGCTACCTCGACCTCTCGGTCGATTGAGGCTATCGAGCGTTCCAACGACGCACGGGCATCTGCCAGGGCGTCTTCGGGAGTCGTCTCGCGGCGGCGTGTGCGTGATGGTTTTTTGCCCTCACCACCCTCGAGCTTGCGCTTCCAGGTGTAGTACGAGCCCCTCAGGCTGTCAAAGGGGCGATCTGTCTCCTCGGCGAGCTGCTTGAAGGCATCTGCCTTCTCAATGCCTTTGGCGATGCGCTTCTCGATCTCCTCGTAGATTTCCTGTGCTTTGGTCATGGTGTGACCTTCCCTTGTGAGCAGTGGATGGCTTTGTCGGCCAGCAGAAAGGAGGAGGGGCTCCCTTCCGCTGGCCGTGGGGCTATCCACTGGCTCTGTCACGTCTTCCCGTCTGTGGCTTGGTGTGCCCAATGGGTGAGGCGGGCGCAGGCCACATCGACATATTCCGGTTCGCGTTCGATACCGAGAAACCGTCGCCCTTCGAGCAGTGTCGCCGCGCCGGTGCTGCCGCTACCGCAGAAAGGATCGAGTACCAGCCCATCCGGTGGTGTCACAAGGCGCACCAGCCACCGCATCAGTTCAAGCGGTTTCACGGTCGGATGTGGATTGCGTACTATCCGAGGCGAATGTCGCTTGCCGGTGTAGAGCGCGACGGTGCGGCGTGGTAACTGTTCGCATCCCGCCTCACGCTCGGTGCGAGGAGCTTTGGCGCAGAAGAGCAGGCGGCTGGGGAGTAGGTCGGGGCGAGCTCTGTCGATCATCCTCACCGGACAGTCGCTTGTGCAGCTGGTCTTCTCGGTGCAGTCGGGAGAGTGCGTGAGTGTTATGTGGGCGGGCCAGTATCGGGCCTCGCCGACCCGTGTGGCGTCGATGTTTAGCGCGCCGGTGCCGTGGCGCTCAAGATTGTCGATTGTTCTGCCAGTGAATGGTTTGCGGGCCAGCAGGATCGGCTCATACGCCGGTTTGAGCGTGGTACCCAGCCCGCCGGGCAGGCGGTGGGACTTCGGTAGTCCTTGAGCGTTGAGCCACAACAACTGGTCACGGACTTGGAGCCCGGCATCCTCGACTCCCGCTACAAGCCGGTGAAAGGTCCGGGGAGCACCGACGGCGAGTAGATGTCCACCGGGTTTGAGTACCCGCAGGCACTCGCTCGCCCACCGTGCGGTCCAACGCTCGAAGGCTTCTGAGGCTGGCAGCTCGCCTTGGTCGAAACGGTCCCAGGCAGCCCCGCCGAGCGAAAGGGCATAGGGCGGATCGGTCACGATCGCGTCGATGCTGGTGTCCGGCAGCTTGGCGAGCAGCATTAGGGCGTCTGCCTCGATGAGTCGCCAGGCACCCGTATCGTCCTCATAGAGCGCGGGCTTGGTTGTGCTCACGAGCTGCCTCTGTTGGTGAGGAGTGTGGTGGCTTCGGTGGTGGTGGTGACTAGCTGGAGGTGCTGCGCCTGGGCGGGGAGGCGTCCTAGTGTCTCTGCCACCTGTTCGGCGCGGCGGGTGTCCGGCACGATCCACAACACGCGGGGGAACATGCCGCGCTCTGTCTGCTCGCTGCCGGTGCGGTAGTAGTCGTGGTATCTGAGCGCCTTGGCCTTGATGGTCGGGAGCGCCTCTGTCGCCATGTCCTGCTCGATGAACCACGCAAATTCACGAGTGGCGGTGGCGAGCAACAGGTAGGCGTCCGGCTTGAGCACCTGGCGCGTGGCGAACCCGGTCATGTAGGGCCGCCAGCATTCCGGCTCGGGGTCAAAGCTGAGCAGCTCAACCGACCCTCCGTGGCGGCCTGTTTCGACCAGTTCGACGTAAAGCTCGGCGACCGCTAGGCGATGGGCGAGGTAGCGCGCGCCGGGGGTATGGGCTGCTCGTACCCGCCGTCCAGACCCCAGGAGGTACTGTCCGGCGCGGCCGACGGCGAAGGTGGTGCTGGCGCTACCTGAGCGCTCACCCCCGACCCGCCGGGCGAGCGGTTGGAGCACGTCCAGCCGGGCGAGCCGGGAGAGCCCCCGTCGCGCCACCCGTCCTCTGGCCGAGGGCGAGCCTCCCGACCACAACAGCGCTTGCAACTGCCGGCCGCTCATCACCCCGAAGCGGCTGACCTGTAGCAGCGCCTGGCGGTCGCGGTCGGTGAGCTGCTGGGAGATAGCTTCAAGCTGGCGGGCGGACAAGCGCCTGCGCAGGCG
>JBOGYB010000149.1:0-5153 GCA_050696555.1 Solirubrobacteraceae bacterium
GCGCAAAGGCTCTCCGTAGAGGTCGCCGTCGAAGTCAAGGATGTACGCCTCCACCAGCTCGCCCCGACCCGTGTCGAACGTTGGACGGACACCCACGTTGACGGCTGCCGGCATGCCATTGGCCAGGCACGCATACACCCCGTGGCCTGGGCACACGAGCGCATCGTCGGGGACAAGGTTGGCGGTCGGGAACCCCAGCTCTCGACCGCG
Source organism: Solirubrobacteraceae bacterium (assembly GCA_050696555.1). GTDB lineage: Bacteria > Actinomycetota > Thermoleophilia > Solirubrobacterales > Solirubrobacteraceae > Palsa-744. The sequence goes on from JBOGYB010000149.1 coordinate 211, forward strand.
CTGGTCGCCGGAGACGACCTCACCGCGCATCTGGAACGGTGCTCCGAGGAAGCGTGCCGCCGGACCGACCTCGCCTGCGAGCACCAATCCCCTGATGTGGCTCGAGGAGACGATCTCCCCGTCCACCTCGAGCAACGGCACCACGCGCGTAGAGAAGCGGTCGTCCTCGGCGAGCATCCGTGGGTCGCCCTTGGCGCGGTTGCCGAAGCGGAAGTTCTCTCCCACAGACACGTACGTGGCGCCGAGCGTGCCGATCAGCACGCCCTCGATGAACTCCTCGGCGCCGCGCTTGGCGAACTCGGTGTCGAAGGGGATCACGATCAGCTCCTGCACGCCAAGCTGCTCCACCAGCTCTGCCTTCACGGCGAGCGGGGTGAGCAGCTTCGGTGTGTGCTGGGGTGCGACCACCGCCGATGGGTGGGGGTCGAACGTGAGCACGCTATCCGAGCCGCGGATCACTTCGCGGTGGCCGAGGTGAACCCCATCGAACGAGCCCACGGCCACACGTCGCTCTCTGCTCTGCACGTCGGGCAGCCGAGTGATCCTCACCGCGCAAGCCTACGTCACGAGTGACCATGACGCCGTGCACGCGCAACGGTGGCTGTGTCTGCCCGGAAGCTCTCGACCACCGTGATCGCCTGCTCGACGCTCAATAGCGGGGGGTCCACCCACGCGGTGTCGCGTGGGGGTGGCGGGAGAGCGTCGGCCAGCTCGAATGGGCCTATGGCGGTGCGTGTGAGCTCTTCGCAGTAGGCGTCCCCGAGGTCTGAGATCAGTGAGCGCACGTAGGTACCCGAGGAGCACTCGATCAGGTAGCCGGCGCGTTCTTCCTCGCGCCAGAGTTGCTCGAAGCGGCTCACAGTCACGATCCTCTCCGGCATCTGAAAGCTCTCTCCACGACGTGCCTTGCGATAGGCACGCTCACCTTCGATCTTGATTGCCGAGTAGATCGGTGGGCGCTGGCGAATCTCGCCTGTCGGCAGGGTCGGCGGATCGGATGGCAGCCGCCCGGTCTTGACTATCTCCCCCTCGGGATCCCCGGTACTCGAGCGTGCGCCGAGGCGAGCGATGGTCTCATAGCGCTTGGGCAGTTCCATAATCTGACGTTGCATCTTCGTGGCCTTGCCCACAAGCACGACGAGCAACCCCCCGGCAAATGGGTCGAGTGTTCCCGCGTGCCCCGTCTTTGCCCCTGAGAGCGACCGGCGGACACGGCTGACCACATCGTGGGAGGTCATCCCGACAGGCTTGTCGATCAGGAGGATGCCGTCGGTCAAGCGAGCGTCGGGACCGGCGGCCCATTGGGGGCGCGGCGCACCTGCGCGGCCACCTCGTGGCGTAGGAGAGCGATCAGCTCCGTCAGGTCGAGAGTCGTGGAGAAGCCCGCCGCGCGGCGGTGTCCCCCGCCGCCCTGGGTGCGGGCGATCGCAGACACGTCGATGTCATCACCGGTGGCGCGCAGTGACACCTTGCGCTTGCCGCCGCTCTCGGGTGCGGTGAGCTCGCGGATCAGCACCGCCACCTTCGTGCCCACCACGGAGCGCAGGTGGTCGACGATCCCCTCGGAGAAGCTCTCCTCGGCACCCACTCGCTCGAAGTCGACGGCGTCGAGTGCCACGAGTGTGAGCGTGCCCTCCTCGAAGCGCTGAATACGCTCCAGCGCGATTCCGAGCAGGGTGAGCTTGGCAAGCGGCATGTCCTCGTACAGCCGCCTGTAGACGGCGGGCACGTTCACTCCGGCTGAGATCAGCTCCGCCGCCATGCGGTGCGCCCGTGGGCCAGTGTTCTCGTACATGAACCGTCCGGTGTCGGTCACGAGTCCGATGTACAGCGCCTCGGCGACGGCCTCGGTCGGCGCGACGTTGAGGCCGTGCATGAGATCCCACACGATCTCCGCGGTGCACGACGCCAGGGGATCCACGAGGTTGACCGTGCCAAAGAGCGTGTTGTCATGGTGATGGTCGATGTTGAGCAGGTGCGAGCCGTGCTGGAGCACGGCGGCGGGGTTGCGGTCGATGTTGCCGCAGTCGAGCATCACCACCGTACGAGCGCCGATGTCGGCCGGCGCGGCCTGGATCGCATGCTCGAGCGCCGGGCAGCGATACTCGCGTGGCAGCGGGAGGTCGTTGGCTGAGATGAACATCACCGAGTCCTTGCCGATCGCCGTGAGCAGGCCGTGCATACCGATCAACGAACCGAGCGCATCGCCGTCCGGGTTCTCGTGTGTGGCGACGATGAAGGCGGAGTCCCTGCGGACACGCTCGAGCACGAGCTCGCGTGTCTCTGAGAGGTTGAGCTCGCCGCTCATGTTTGCTTGTACTCCCGGCTTGAATCGTCTCCGCGAGCCTCTTGCTCGTGGCCGCTGTCCACGGAGGCGTGGCCTTCGAGCTCGGAGTCGATCAGCGCGTCGAGGCGCATCGCGCGGTCTGTCGTGTCGTCGTAGGAGAACTCGAGCGTGGGAGTGCGCTTGAGGTTCAGCTCGCTTGCGATCTGCCGCTGCAGGTAGCCGTGGGCGTGGCTCAATCCCTCGAGTGTCTCTGTACGTGTGTGCGATCCTCCGAGCACACTCACATATACGCGAGCGTGGCTCAAATCAGGGCTAGTCCTCACGTCTGTCACGGTCACGAATCCCACCCTCGGGTCCTTCAAGTCACTGGACACCGCGTCTCCGATCACCTGCCTGATCGCCTCGTTGACGCGGCGCATGCGGTCTGAGCTCATCCTACCTGTCCCCGTCCCTCGAAGAATCCGAGCCGGGCGCACTTGCATGAGCAATCCCTCATCACAGCTTGGCCGCTGAGCTGGCCAGGGGCAAGCGAGGCAAGGACGCAGTGACCGCCGTGTGCGTCGCACACAAGGGAGCGAGGACGCAGACCGATCGACGACCAAGATGCGCTCGACGATCGGCCAGCGCCGCTCATGGTCAGCTCAGCTGACGCTCTTGGAAGCGGGTCTCGTAGGTCTCCAGGATGTCACCCTCCTTGAGGTCCTGGAAGTTGGCGAGCACGATCCCGCACTCATAACCAGCGCTCACCTCGCGTGCGTCCTCGTTGAAGCGGCGCAGCGAGGCGATCGTGGTGTCGTAGATGACGGTGCCATCGCGTACGACACGCACGCGCGCACCGCGCGTGACCTTGCCCTCGCTGACGTGCGATCCGGCGATCACACCAATACGAGAAGCCCTGAAGAGCTGGCGTACCTCGGCCTGGCCCAAGGAGGTCTCGACCTCGGTGGGCTCCAACATTCCCTGCATCGCCGCGCGCAGCTCTTCGATGGCGCGGTAGATAACCGAGTAGGAGCGGATCTCCACACCCTCGCGCTCGGCCACCTGGCGCGCATCGCCGACAGGGCGCACGTTGAAGGCGAGTATCAGCCCGGCCGAGGCAGAGGCAAGCATCACGTCGGACTCGTTGATCCCGCCGACCCCACGGTGGATGATGTTCACCGACACCTCGTCCTGGGGCAGCTTGGCGATCTCGTCCTCGATCGCCTCGAGCGACCCGGCCACGTCTGCCTTGATGACGAGTGAGAGCTCCTTGACCGTGCCTTCCTGGGCGAGCTTGAAAACATCCTCGAGCGACACCTTGCGTCCGGAGCGCCGGGCGAGCGCCTCGGTCTTCAGCCGGTTGGCGCGCTCTCCGGCGAGCTGACGAGCACGGCGCTCGTTCTCGACGGCGCGCACGAATTCGCCCGCCTCCGGGACGCCGTCGAAGCCGAGCACCTCGACCGGCTCGCCCGGTTCGGCTGTCTTCACGCGCGCCCCGGTGAAGTCGTGCATGGCGCGCACACGACCGAAGTGCGCGCCCGCCACGAGGGCGTCGCCGACTTCGAGGGTGCCGCGCTGGATCAGGATGCTCACAACCGGTCCGCGGCCGGGGTCGAGCTTTGACTCGATCACGGTCCCCGATGCCATCGCATCGCGGTTGGCCTTGAGCTCCTCCAAGTCTGTGACGAGCTGGATCGTGTCGAGCAGGCTGTCGAGGCCAACGCGGGTCTTCGCGCTGACGTCCACGAACTCGATCTCCCCACCCCACTCCGAGGGTTGCAGGCCGTGCTGGGTGAGTTCGGTACGCACGCGCTCGGGCTGCGCCCCCTCCTTGTCGATCTTGTTGACCGCCACCACGATCGGCACCTCCGCCGCCTTGGCGTGGTCGATCGCCTCCTCGGTCTGCGGCTTGACCCCGTCGTCGGCTGCCACCACGATCACGGCCAGGTCGGTGACCCGTGCCCCGCGGGCACGCATCGCTGTGAAGGCCTCGTGGCCGGGGGTGTCAAGAAAGGTGATGGGCTTGCCTGCGTGCTTTACCTGATAGGCGCCGATGTGCTGGGTGATGCCCCCCGCCTCGCCGGCCGCAACCTCGGTCTCGCGGATCGCGTCGAGCAGGGAGGTCTTGCCGTGGTCGACGTGGCCCATGATCGTCACTACAGGCGGGCGGTCGACAAGATCCTCATCGTTGTCCTCGAATACCGGCTCGACCTCGACCTCGTCGGCGGCGTGGACGATCTCGATCTGCTTGTCGAATTCGTCGGCGAGCACCTGGATCGCGTCGTCGGAGAGGGTTTGCGTGAGCGTCGCCATCTCGCCGAGCATCATCAGCTTCTTGATCACTTCCGGAACAGGAACGCCGAGATATTCCGCTACGTCCTTGACCGTCGAGCCGGAGTTGACACGCACCAGGTCGGTGGCCTCCATCGCAGCCGTGTCGATCGGAGCGATCGTCTCGTCGTAGGTTCCCCGGCGGCGACGACCGCGGCGGGGGCGGCGTACAGGCTGGTTGGCGGGCCCCCCTTGTTGGCGGCGGGAGGCCTGAGAGTCGATCACCACGCGGCGGCGTCCCCCGGCGCCGGCGCCCGCGGGAGTGCGCTCGCCTGTGCGTGAGTCGCGCGTGGGGCGCACTCGCTCGCCCTGGACGGCTTGGGTCTCCGCGGCTTGATCGGCGGTC
>JBOGYB010000150.1:0-5131 GCA_050696555.1 Solirubrobacteraceae bacterium
CTTTATGATCGGCGAGTGGCACGTTTCTTGATCATCGCCGAGGGAGAGCGAGGGTCGGCGCTTGCCGGGGCGCTCGAGCGGGAGGGTCACGTCGTCGGCGTGTATGGCCACGAGCGACCGCTTGGCGAGATGCTCGGGGCGCTCGATCACGTCGCGATCGTTTGCTGGCTGACGGGTGAGGTCTCACCCGTGCCTTTCCTTGCGGGGGCGATCGACAGCTCGATGCGCGGTTTCGTATGCCAGAGCGGCGACTGGGCGCAGGCGGTGTCGGAGACAGCGGCGCATAACTCGATCCCTTTGGTAAGCGTTCGTGCCGATCCACACGATGGGGCTGCATGGGAAGGTGAGGTGGAGACGGCCATCGGAGAGTTGCTGATGGGCCGCTAAGCCTTCCCCATAGGGGGTACTGCGGGTGCGCTATCGTGATGGTAATACCGTAAAGTCGATCGAGTTTTACTCTACGTTTGCTTCAAGCTTTGAGGGTCTGTGAGGGCTCCAGAAAGGACGCAAAATGACGCTGCAGCTTGGTGACCTGGCTCCCGACTTCGAGGCCGATACGACCGAGGGGCGCATCTCCTTTCACGATTGGATAGGTGACTCTTGGGCGGTGTTGTTCTCTCACCCGAAGGACTTCACCCCGATCTGCACAACCGAGCTCGGCTACATGGCCAGCGCCAAGCCGCAGTTCGACGCGCGGGGTGTGAAGATCATCGGCCTCTCGGTCGACCCGCTGGATCGCCACGGGGAGTGGGCGAAGGACATAGAGGAGACCCAGGGGACGGCGCCCAACTACCCGATCATCAGCGACGCCGACTTCAAGGTCTCAAAGCTCTACGGCATGTTGCCCGCCGAGACCTCGGGCGATCCGCTGACGCGCACACCCGCCGACAACCAAACGGTCCGCAACGTTTTCGTGATCGGACCGGACAAGAAGGTGAAGCTGATCCTCGTCTACCCAATGACGACCGGTCGCAACTTCGACGAGGTGCTGCGCGTGATCGACTCGCTCCAACTGACGGCCAAGCACAGCGTCGCCACGCCGGTTAACTGGCAACCCGGCGAGGATGTGATCATCGCGGGGTCGGTCTCAAACGACCAGGCCAAGGAGATCTACCCGGATGGGTGGGAGGAGCCGCGCCCCTACATTCGCATCGTCCCGCAGCCGAGTTAGTCGCTTGGCCGATCGAGCGCGGGTGGGAGGCATCCCAGCAGGTCCTCGATGATGCGCGCGGTTGCGCCCCACACGATCTGTCCGTCGAACATGTAGGCGTCGGTCTCGAAGACGAAGCCCCTGCGCTCAACGGTGGTACGTCCACGCGCCGCGCGCACCTCGGCCAACGAGGGCTCCAGTACGGCTGCGACCTCGTGTTCCGAGGCGCTCCAAGCGCGGGTGGACGGCTCGCCTTCGAGCAGCGCTACGAACGGGTGGATCGAATAGTTGGTGGCAAACGTAGAGGTTCGCTTTAGGGCGCCGACGACGGTGAGGTCCGCTCGCTTCAGCCCGATCTCCTCTTCGGTCTCACGCAGAGCCGTCTCTTGTAGGTTGGAGTCCTGCGAGTCTCGGCGGCCACCAGGAAAGGCGATCTCGCCGGCGTGCCGACGCAAGTCCGCTCGGCGCTTGGTGAGGACTATCCGCAGCTCGCTGTCATGCAAATACAAGGGCACGAGCACCGCCGCCGGCACTTGCTCGTCGGGTTGAGGCTGTGAGTGTGAGGTGACGTCGAGCAGCAGCCCACTGAGCGCACGGGTGAGCGTGTTCACGCTCAGGCGACGGCGGTTGTGCGCTCGATGCGCTCCTTGAACATGACCTCGCCGTCGAGCGTGCGGTGGACTGGGCACTTCGCGGCGATTACCTGCAAGCGCTCGACCTGCTCCTCGGGAAGATCGTCGGGGAGACGCAGGACGATGTCGAACTTCGTGGGGCAACCGCGCTCGGCGGGGGTGTACTGCACCTCGACCTCCACGTTGCCGATCTCCCAGCCCTTGCGGGCGGCGTACATCTCCATCGTGATGGCGGTGCACGAGGCAAGGCTTACAGCGAGCAGCTCCTGGGGGTCGGGGCCGGCATCCTCGCCGCCCGACTCGAGTGGCTCGTCGACCGTGAGCTGATGGTCGCGCACCTGGACTGTGTGCTTGAACTTCGAGTCGTTACGACGGACGCTGGCCTTCATCACTTCGACACCTTCCGATCGGGTCGTCATAGGACCCTCCACTCATATGGTATCGACGGCATTGGCTTCAGACGGAGGTTAGGAGAGGGGGTTGAACAGCAGGCCGGTGAGGAGCTTGGGGTAGAAGAAGGTGGACTTCGGTGGCATGTTCTCGCCGCTGGCTGCCACGTCGCGTACCTGGGAGATAGGGGTGGGGCGCATGAGAAACGCGGCGTCGTACTCCCCTGAGCGCACCATCGCGAGTGCCTCCTCTGTGGAGCGTGCGTAGAAGAGCCCGTTGAAATGAGAAATGTCGTCGTCGCTCAACCCGAGAGCTCCCTTCAGCAGCAAAGCCTCCAGTACACCGGTATCGAGGGAACGGTAGGCCTCTGAGAACCCCACCAGAGCGTCGTCGGCGATGGACTGGTGCTTGAGAGAGAGGCGGTATGGCTGCTGGTGGTGGGCGTCGATGTATCCCAGTTGCAACGGACCGATCCCCGGCTCGGGGGCGATCTGGTCGAGCGGGACCTCGGCGATATCGAAGTCGCGGTGAAGCGCCTCCCTGAGCGCCTCCTGACGGGGGCGGTCGAGGTTGCGTACCAGCCGGTGCGTGGGGAAAACCGTGAGACCGGGGTCCTCGAGCGCGACGAGACACATGAGCGCATAGCGATGCTCCCCGTCCCCTCCAAGCTCATCTGCATAAGTGTTGGCGGTCTCGTAGCGGTGGTGGCCGTCGGCTATGAGTAGCTCGACGTCGCGCGTTGCGGCTTGCACCGCCTCGATGACGTGGGGGTCGGATGCTCGCCACACCCTGTGGGTGGTGCCGTCACCATCGGTTACCTCCCCCCATGGGGGGTTCTGCGTGGTGGGTTCAAGCGCTTTCCATGTGGCGCCGGCGGGGTCGGAGAAGAGCGAGAAGATCGGTGAGAGGTTCGCGTGCGTAGTGCGCATGAGACGGAGGCGGTCCTCCTTCGGACCGGGATGGGTGCGCTCGTGCGGTCGCACCCGTCCCGGGCCATAACCCTCGATGCGGACACGGCAGAAGAAGCCCTTGCGCGTGCGCTCCTGCCCGTCCGGTCCGGTGTAGGTCTGCGTGTGAGCCCACAGGGAGGGCTCGGGATCGCGGACCACGACACCCTGCATCTGCCAAGCCTCGAACTGTTCTCCTGCCGCCGCGTAGGGGTCGGGGTCGCCCTTGGGGAGATCCACCGCCACAACGTTGAAGGGGGAGCGCTCAAGCAGTTGCTCGCGCTGCTCGGCATCGATGACGTCGTAGGGGGGAGAGGTCACCGCCGACAGCGATCCCACCGTGGACAGGTCGTAGTGCAGTGCGCGGAGAGGTTGGATGTCGGCCATCGCGGCGCGGACCCTAGCAGTGGCGTCTACTCTTAGGAGTTATCGGGGCGTGGCGCAGCCTGGTAGCGCACCTGCTTTGGGAGCAGGGGGTCGCCGGTTCGAATCCGGCCGCCCCGATTGAATTGCTGTTGGAATCAGGGGGATGCTGGGACACTCCTGAGACGGCAAGGTTTGGCTCTGTGGCTAAGGCTATGGCGCCTCAGGTCGGTAAGGACGGGATAACCGACATGCTTTGATCCCGGAGCCGACCGCACACGGGATCGCACATGCGGCATCCGGTGGCCGCACACGTTAGGCCCACGATGTCGTCGGCGCGCACGCTCGTATCCACGCGCTAGTACATCGAGACGGAGCCGTGGTCGACAAGCACCGTCCGCAGCTCCGCTACGGCTGGGTCATCGTGGAGTGCCGCAGATCGTGGCACGAGCCGGTCGTAGAGCGGAAGCGCGCGCTCGCCCGTGTCATGGACGAGCACCATGAGCGCAGGCCACGCTGATGCCTTCGGCGCCTTTAGAACGACATCTTCTAGACGTGCCACTCTGGCGGAGTCAGATGACGACACGAGCGCGTGCACGTTCTGCCCAAGACTGCCGCGCTCGTACTCCTCGGGCTCGGCCGCAGCGAGTAGCCGGCAGAGCTCGTCATAGGACCAGTCGAATGACTCGCGTACTCTGTCGGCGATTCTGGGCTCGATCCAGTTCATGGGTGTCCAGAAGATGTCGCCGTGGCCGACGCAGAGTGTCAGGACCCCAATCGCGAGCCGAAGTGGCTCTTGCTCTGACAAGTAGCGCAGTGCGGCGCGCAGAAGCAGGAGCGGACGCGGATCACGGCGGCCGAGCGCAAACGTATCGTAGATTGCCGCGCGCTGGACGCCCGGATCGGGATCGGCAAGGCCGACGAGCGCGGGTGGTCCGCTTGCCGCTAGGAAGTCGCGTGCCTCTGCGACGAAGGACGGGAGCGCCCGTCCGTCTAGTGTCCACGTGCTGGCGACAGGCGCCTCCATCGGCGACGGCGGCGTCGACTGCGCGCGCGCCCAGGCTGTCAGGTTAACCCAGTGCAGCGGGGTCGTGAACGACCCCGAAAATAGGAACTGTGCTGTCCGCCCACAGAGCGAGGTCGTTCACGTTGCAGGGGATCGCGTAGCCATCTCGGCGCCGGTAGGAGGAGCCGCCCTTGACCTGCACCGCGATCAGCTCGCCAGTCGCCCGGCCGGCTTCGGTGACATCGACGTACAGATCCTTGCCGATGTCATTGGCTCCGTCGACCGGCTGGACCAAGAAGTTTGCATCCTCGAACACGGCCGTGACGGCGCGGATCGCCGCACGCTCTACAGGCCGGTTAGGCCGAACCCGCTTACCGGCTGCGTCTACCGTGCCCATCCTGCAGTGCACCTGATTCATGGCGGACCTGTGCACGCCAGCACAGCGGCATCGCGCGCAGGATGTCGACGTGTCGCGTGTGAGGACTCGGTCTCATTGTGCTCCAACAGAACCCTAGAGGCGGGTCACGACGGATAAGGGCGACTGCGCGCCTAACGCAAGTGGCTTGAGGCACCGGGGCGTGTCTCTTCTTGGGCACACTCGGCCACGCAAGGCTGGCGACACAGTGATGGCACAGTCCTCGCA
>JBOGYB010000151.1:0-5109 GCA_050696555.1 Solirubrobacteraceae bacterium
CACCCCCACCAGGAGCACCCCCCGAGGAGCTCTCATCTGACGCGCACGGAGATCGGCGGTCAGAAACGGGCGCTCGCGATCCAACCAGGTGCGGAGCCCGTCGAGCCCGCCGATGCGCAGGTCTTCGTCTCTGAGGTGCACCCTCTCGATCCCCGCCACGTCGCTGAAGATGCGATCCTTCGCCTTGCTCAACGCGGCGATGTCCTCGCGCCGAACGGCGCCGTCCGCCAGCAATGTAGCCACCACGTTCTCGGCCTCGATCTTCGTGATCCCCGCGAGGATCGACGATGCCCGCCGATAATCCTCTTCGGTCCACTCGACCGGAATCTGGCCCCGATAGGGCTCGATCTGCTGACGTAGCACCGCGTGCATCTCATCCACCGTGGGGGGGTCCAGACCGATGCTCATGCCGAGGCGCTGTAGCGGCGACCACACCGACTCAGAGGTGATTACAAGAACACATCCCGCCTTTCGCTCGGCCACGGTAGCCACGTCGTACATCTGTCGCGAGGTGGGGGTGTCCTCGGCGATGTCCTGCACGTCGGTGAACACGAAGGTGAGGTTCTGACGCGTCAGGAAGCTCTGCCCAGCCGAATCGAGCGCTCCCACAAGCGAGCGCTCCTCGCTCACCACACGATCGTTCATCAGCTCGCGCAATCCCTGGCTCAACGTATGCACCACGAAGGGTGTCTGCGTCTCCTCGGCGATCCCCCGCAGGATGTCGAGCACACGCGAGCGCTCAGACGTTCGCACCGACACGAAGGGGATCCTCGCCTTCACATAACGCCGGAGAACGTCCCGGAACTCGTCGGTGTCAGCCATATCAGCCGATCAGAATCTGTCGCGTCTGCTGGCTCGACGGTAGTGCGCCCGACTCATCCGGCGCCGCAATCGTCAACGCTCGGTCCAACGGCTGCTCGCGAACTACACGCAACATCACCTCTCGCTCGGCGCCCGCCGCATGGGCGTGACGCTCGAGGTCTTGCTGCATTTCTTTGAGCGCCTGCTCAAGACACCCCCCAAGCTCCATCCGCAGCTCTTCGAAGAGCAGCTCGGTAGAGCTCAATGCACGCAAAGGATCCAGGCGCCTGCGCGCCGAGCGCAGGGCCACCTGCAGATCCTGGGCGCTGCGCGCCCTCTCCAGATCTCTGGCGAAGCTCTCACTCCAGCACCCGAGCCTGAGATTCATCGCCTCCCCACACCTCTGGCAGAGACGCGCAGCCGCGACGGACCCTATTTGCTCGATGCTCACAGCCGGCAGCGAGTCGAGGGGAACCGATTCGCGTCCCACCGCATACTCAGTCAACCAGTCCGACCACTGCGCGTACGCCCCCCCAACACCACACTCAGGCTCAGGCTCAGGCACTCGCACTCCGCTTGATCAAGAACGCCGGGGGCTCTGGATCCCAGCTCGGCAGATTCCTCGCCAGCTCTCCCTGAGGCCGACTGAGTCGCGGGATCTGCTCCCCTTCCGGCAAAGGCTGCGAAGCGCCGTTGGCGACGGCCGGCGTGGCGCCCGCGATACTCGTCGTGGGTTGCTCGCCGGGGGATATCGCTCCAGCGGTGCTCGTCGTCACCTGCTGGGCACTCGTGGTGTCCTCGCTCATTTCATCACCCCTCGAGCGTCCTCTGGACGGGAGAGTTCGTATTGACTTACTGAGATCTCAAGCAACATGTCGCGCACCTCCTCCGCTCTTTGATCCGCCTTGCCCCACTCCTCGCGGTAATCAACGATCTCCGCCAAGCACCCCTTCAGTTCCTCCAGGGCGCGCTGCTTGTCCTTCACCGCCGCCTCACGAACAGCCTCACGCTTGCGGTCGAGACCCCTGTAGGCGATGCCCGCGTAGATTGCGCCCGCAACCGCCGCGACGATCAAGACCACACTGCCACTGGCGATGCCGATCACGAGCGCCGCCACAGACCCGATGGCCGCCGCGAGCGGCCCACCCGTGAATTTCACCGCGGCAACGCGTTCCTCCGTCTTGACGTCCATATGTACAGAGAACTCCTGTGCCAGCGCGTCATGGTCGCTCTCCTCGCCCACCGACTGCTCCCAACCCTCGAGCGAGACCTCTATCTCCGCCGGCACCTCACCGCGAGCGGTCGCTGTGAGCGCTTCATGCGCACCCAACACCCAGTCGCGTGACATCGCAACCGCGAACCGCTGGGTCCCCTGCGAAGCTCCGGCCTGCTCGGCATGCATAGCGGCATTTGTGAGCAGGGTGGGGAAGTCGACCGTCTCAAGCAACGCCTGCTCTGTGGCTGCAAAGCGCCTCCGGGCAGCCTCGACGTCCCCCTTGAGCTCCACGATGGTCGTCAGCTCCGCCTCTTGACGGCGCAGCGGCAACTCCTCGGTGTCAAAACGCGCCACCAGCGTCGTGAGCATGTCGTCGATCTGATCCTCCAGACGCCGAGGAATATTCAGCTCACCCTTGAAGATCTGTCGAAAATGATCGATCACAACGTCGTTGCGACGCACCGCGCAAATGCTTGATTCGAGCGCGGGCCAGGTTGAGCTCAGCTTGCGCATCAACGGGTACTCCTCGCCGTCCGCTTGGGGTGTGAGCGACACCAGCGTTGCCTGCCAACGCTGCTGCTGGCGGTTGAAGAAATCGCTCTGAGCCTCCAGCTGGACCAGCCAATCCTCGACGGTTTCGCTGGTGACCGCCTTGGCCTCGGGGCCGAAGGCGCCGGTAGCCACGGCATCGAGGATCACCACGAACTCGCGATGAAGGGCCGTGGGGTCCTGGCGCGCCAGGAACTGCCGCAACCAGAGCGCAGAGCCCCTGCGCCGCTCGTAGCGACGGAGCACCAACGCGAACAGCAGCGAGGTCTTGTCCATGTCGCGACGCAGCGCCTCTCCCACCGCCCGCTCAGCCAGATCTCGGTCGTCGCGTATCCAGCCGGCGAGCGCCACGAGGGCGGGGGCCAGCCAATAACCGGGGGCGGCCATCATCACGTCCTCGGTGGTGCTCTGAATGGTTTCGTGCGTCACCAGACCGGCGTCGACCGCTTGCAATACGCCCACCGCGCGGTGGCGAACATCCGAGTAGTGGCCGTACTTGGTGTCAAGCTCTTGGCGCACCTTGACAAGGCGCGTCTCCGCCAATTGGAGCTCCTTGGCCTTCCGGTCAGCCTCCACATAGCTGAGAAACATTCCCGTCAGGTGCTTGAGACGGTTATCCATCTCGCTCTGCTGCAGCTCAACCTGACCAACATGAGCAAGCACTTCCGCTTGGACGCGATCAAGGCTCCTGAGGGAGTTTTCGATCTGACTCAGGCTGGCTCTCGGTATCGCAACGTCCGCCATTTCCCCTCCCTGCTGTTACTGGTTGACCAGGACAGTGGCGCCGTCTGCTCGCACACACACCAGGTGATCGGAATACACCTCGACCGCGATGTATGCCGGGTGCATCGCGAGACGGCGCGCCCGTTCAAACTCACCGGGTAGCGGCTGCGACGCGTGATAGTGCTCCACTATGCACCCCACGAGATCGAGTGTGTGAACTTGATAGGGAGGGCCCAGATAGCAGCGGGCGACGCAACCCAACGGAGCCGTCTCCCCAATGCCAAAGGCCTCCCCTATGCGACCGGCGAGCTCTGAGACGTCAATCTCAGAAGCAGCGCAACTATCGAGTCGACCAAGCGCATCCAGATAGCCGGGCGTGCGCGTCGCGCCAACCACCGTAGGGCCTCCCGCACCAAGCGCCCTGGTCGAAGGCTGAAGGTTGGTTGATGCCCGGCTTGTTGGAATCGTGAGCAAGTTCCGCATTGTGAACGAGCGCAGGTTAGCGAAAAAGGAGCGAAAATGGTTAAGACGCTTACTTATTACTTGGAAGCCCAGCTCGCTCGAGCAAATGCCGGGTACGAGTCTCCTCGCTGTATCGCAAGCGAGATCACACCGCCGATCGAGGCGCCGTTAGGGCACCCATCGTGGGACACTTCAGTGCGTGTCACCCCAGACCCTCACCTACGAAACCACCGGTCGCATAGCCCGCATCGTCCTCGACCGGCCCGAGCGAGGCAATGGAATCACCCGTCGCATGGTCGGCGAGCTCGAGCAGTGCGTGGAGCAGGCAGACCTCGACCCTGCGGTGCATGCGATCCTGCTGTGCGGCAAAGGCAAGGGATTCTGCGGGGGTTATGACCTCGTGGAGAGCGCCGAAGGACAGGGCCACCTCGGCGAGGAGGGCGTCACGCCTCCCCCTGGCTCGCCACTTGACCCGGCGACGATGGCCGCCAACCATGACGCCTCCCGCACTTGGGATCCAATGGTGGACTACGCGATGATGAGCCGCAACGTGCGCGCGTTCATGTCGCTGTTTCATTGCGGCAAGCCGGTTGTCTGCAAGGTACACGGCTTTTGCGTCGCAGGCGGTACCGACATGGCGCTCTGCTCGGACCTGCTTGTGATCGCGGCTGACGCGAAGATCGGCTATCCCCCGGCACGCGTGTGGGGTTCCCCCACGACGTCGATGTGGATGCACCGGCTTGGACCGCAACGTGCCAAGCGCCTGCTGTTTACGGGCGACTCGCTCTCCGGCGCCGAGGCCCTGGAGTGGGGTCTTGCGATCGAGGCACCCGCACCTGAGCTACTGGACGAGCGCACGGAGATCCTGCTCAAGCGAATCGCCCGCTTGCCACTCAACCAACTACGCATGATGAAGCTGCTGGTCAACCAGTCTCTATACGCGCAAGGGCTGCACACGACACAGGCTCTTGGCACCCTTCTCGACGGTGTCGCACGCCACACCTCGGAGGGCTACTCCTTCCAGCAACGGGCGATGCAGGCCGGCTTCCGTACGGCTGTTCGCGAGCGCGACGAGCCGTTTGGGGACTGCGGTGCATCTACTTTCAAGGGCTGATTGTTTTTCCAAAAACTCGGCTCAAACGTACTATTAGTTCCCGTGAAAACCCCCGCAAATCTGCGCTAAGCTACGGGCTCAGGCTAGCTTCAGAGCCATGGGAAAGAGCTGGGATGCGAATCGCGGTGGCTGGGCACACGTCGGTGAGCGGACGACCCGCAAAGGGATCTGAGAGTAAGCATTGGCTGATCTCACCTAAGACTGGTCGGCTCTGATGGACCGTACCGCCCAGGGTGTGCTGGAC
>JBOGYB010000152.1:0-5087 GCA_050696555.1 Solirubrobacteraceae bacterium
GTCCACTTCGAGCGCCTCCAGTAGCCCGGCGGCGTCCTGTGCCAGATCGGCGATCGTGAAGGGCTCGCCCGTCTTTGCCGAGTCGCCACAGTCGCGGTGGTCGTAGGCGATCACTTCGAAGTCGCCTCGCAGGTCTGAGAGCAAGGGCTCGCCCCAATGATGCCTGGTGCCACTCATCCCCATGATGAGCAGCAGCGGCGGACCCTCGCCCGCACGCTCGTAACTCAGCTCGATATCCCCAACCTTCGCGAGTGGCATCCCGAGTGGAAGACTACACCGGTAGCTCGAGCTGGTTGGCCGGCGCCTTCGCCGTTGAGCGCATCTCGGGGGCGCCGCGCCGGACAAGCCCGGCTACCCTCACCCCGAGGAGCCTCACCGGCCGGGGAGGGGAATACTGCTCGAGCAGCGCGAGCGCCACGCGCGAGACCTCCGCCGGATCGCATGTGGGCTCAGGCAGGGTGCGGGCACGGGTGACGGTGGAGAAGTCGTCGAGGCGTATCTTGATACCGATCGTGCGCCCGTGGTTGTCGTGGGCGGCCAGGCTCTTGCAGAGCTCGTCGGCCATCTTCAGGAGCGCTTCGCGCAGCCGGGCGGGATCGTGGATGTCGTAGTCGAAGGTGCGCTCGCGCGACTCAGACACGACCTTGCGCTCCTCGCTGACGGCGCCCTCGTGTTCAAAGCGCGCGCGGCGGCGCAGATCACGGCCGTGGTTGGGGCCGAAGCGCTCCACGAGCAGTTGCTCGGGGGCACGGGCAAGCTCGCCGAGCGTGCGCAATCCCATCGCCTCGAGCTTTGAGGCCGTCTTCGGCCCGATTCCCGGCACAAGCCCTGGAGGCGAGGAGGCGAAACGCTCGCACGCCTGCTCACGTGTGAGCACCACGAAGCCCGCGGGCTTCTCGGCATCGGAAGCCACCTTCGCCACCAACTTGTTTGGTCCGATCCCAACCGAGCACACGAGTCGTGTCGCCTCCTCGATGTCCGCCAGCATGCGGCGCATCGCGGCGCGCGGCGAAAAGAGACCGGTCAGATCGAGGTAGGCCTCGTCGAGCCCAACCACCTCCACATGCTCCACATGCGAGCGCACGATCCCCATCATGTGCCGCGACACCATGCGGTAGTGGGGAAAGTCCGGCGGCAAGAACATCGCCTGCGGGCAGAGCCGCCGCGCACGCGAGGCGGGCATCGCCGATCCCACCCCGAAACGCCGTGCCTCGTAGCTCGCGGTCGTAACCACCGCCCGCGGTCCACTCCCCGACACCACCACGGGCAGGCCACGTAGCTCGGGCCGGCGATTCAGCTCGACCGAGACATAGAAGGCGTCGGCATCGAGATGGGCCACACAGCGCCCGGGGACCTCAACGGAGGTGGAATTCTCAGGCACCCCCGGTTCTACCGCGATCGTCGACATTGTCAGTCGAATTTAGCGCCGAGCACGGCGTATCGGACGAGCCTACGGTGCCTGGATACGTTTACGCCACAGCCTCGATATTCAGCCGCACGTAATCCACTACCACCGGCTCCCCCAGCAGCTCGAGCACGTCGTCCATGAAGCGCTCACGGAGATCCTCCGGAAGCTGCTGGACGTGCGGACCGAGGACGATCGTGGAGAGGAACTCGCGCGGGTGGTCGGGCTCACGCGGAGCCGCTGTGAGCCAGCACTCGGCCGCACTGAACCCCGCGGCCAATAGGCGCTCGCGGGTCTCGTCCGGATCGGCGTAGTTCCAGGGTGCTCGCCAGTCGAGGAAATGCTTGGCGTAGGGTTCGACGCCGAGCAACCCTCCCACATGGTCGCGGAGGATGTCGATGTTCCCCTTTCCCCCACACTGCGCCGACATCCTCCCGCCAGGACGTAGCGCCCCGCGCAGACGACGGAAAAGCAGGTCGTGATCGGATACCCAGTGGAAAGTGGCGGTCGAGAGGATCGCGTCCACCGGTTGCTCGAGGTCAAGCTCCAGCAGATCAACCACACGCAGGTCCACGCAGGGACCCAGACGCCGCCGTGCTGCATCAACCATCGAGGGTGACTGGTCTACCCCGATAACCCGACCCTCCGGCAACCGTTCGATCAGCGCCTCTGTAATGCGTCCAGACCCACACCCCGCATCGAGCACGATCTCGGTGCCGCCCAGCTGAAGACGTTCGAGCACCTCCATACCGAGTGCCTCCATCGTCGCGGAGATGCGGTCGTAGCTGGCACCGTCCCAATCTCGTACATGCGACATACGTTTGTATGTTATCACGAATGCATGCAGGGACTGACTCTCGCCAACCGCAAACACTTCACTGGAGGAGTATTAAAAAAAACCTGGCGTAAATGCCACAGATGTGGCGTACGACCCGGCGGGTCGAAGCTAGGCCAGCAGGGACGCCAGACGTGCCCGCTGGCGCTTGGCGCCACCGAACAGGGATGCGTCCAGGAGTGCGCGCTTGTAGAGCCAGTGAACGTCCGCCTCCCACGTGAAGCCGATGCCACCGTGCGCCTGAATCGCCGAGGTGGTGACCTCCACACCGGCCTCGGAGGCAGCGGCCTTGGCCATCGCGGCGGCCTCCCCCAGCCGCTGCGGGTCGGCGTCGGCAGCCCAGGCGGCGAACGCGGTAGTGGAGCGCGCCTTCTCGGTGTCGAGCAGCATCTGGGCACACCTGTGTGAAACGGCTTGGTAGGAGCCCACGGGGACACCGAACTGCTTGCGCTCCTTGACGTAGGCGACGGTCATCGCGAGAGCCCGACCGCACACACCGACGAGCTCTGAGGAAACAGCCACAAGAGCGCGATCTACAGCCCCACCCACGTCGCCGGTCAGCTCCTCACCTGCCCCCTCGGGCACACTCACCCGGCCTGCAGGCCGGGTGAGATCGATCGACTCGACCGGCTCCACGAACACCCCTTCGCGCGGGGGCTCACATACACGTGCACACGCGAGCCCATCTTCGAGAAGCACCAGCAGGTCGGCGGTGGGGGCTCCCACGACCATCTCCGCGACCCCCTCGCGACAAACCCCCACCGCGCCCATAGTCTCTCCGCTCGCAAGGCCCGGCAGCCAGCGCGCTTGCTGCTCGTCAGAGCCGGCGCGCTCGATCAGCGTGGCCGCAAGCACGGTCGGCAGGAAAGGCACCGGCGCCACCGTCGCCCCCAGCTCCTCGCAGAGGATCGCTAGCTCCACGCAGCCGAGCCCCTGGCCACCATGGTCCTCCGCGACGGCGATACCCGGCCAGCCCAGCTCACACAGCTCGCGCCATAGGCCATCGTCGAACGTGCGGGCCTCGGCGTGCTCGCGCACGCGCTCGAAGCGTGCCCGGTCGGCGAGCAGCTCGCGCGCGGTGGACTGGATCTGGCGCTGATCGTCTGTGAGGCCGAAGTCCATCAGGAGAGCGCCTTCAGCCGTGGCAACCCCAGCACACGCTCGGCGACTATGTTCTTCAGCACCTCGGTGGTACCCCCCTCGATCGTGTTACCGCGGGCGCGCAACAACTCGTAGCTCCAGCTCGTGCCGGAGGTGAGCGCATCGGGGCCGACGATCTCCGCCGCCAGCTGGGTGAGGCGCTGGTTGGTGTCAGACCACAACCACTTCACGAGCGATCCCTCCGGGCCGGGCTGACCGTAGCGTTCGATGTCGGTAAGCCCCTTCCAGGCAAGCAGGCGGATCGACTCGCAGCGGATGTGCAGGTCGGCGAGAGCATCCGCGTAGAGGGGGTCTTCCAACAGTTCGCGCTCGCGGGCCACGGCAATGGTGTCGTCGAGCAGTTGGCGCAGCCTCACCTGCAACACGAAGCCGAGCCCCGCACGCTCGTTCATGAGCGTGGTGAGCGCCACCTTCCAACCGTTCCCCTCCCCACCGACGACGTTCTCGTGAGGAATCCGCGCCTCCTCGATGAACAGCTCGTTGAACTCCTCCTCGCCTGTGATCTGGCGCAGTGGACGCACCTGCACAGCCTCTTGCTCCATATCCATCAGGAAGTACGTCAAGCCCTTGTGCTTGGGCGCATCGCCATCCGTGCGCGCCACGAGCATGCACCACTTCGAGTACTGCGCGCCACTCGTCCACACCTTCTGGCCGGTGACCACCCACTCACCGTCGTTCTTGACCGCGCGCGTCTTCAGCGAGGCGAGGTCGGAGCCCGCGTCAGGCTCGGAGAAGCCCTGGCACCAGATCTCCTCGGCGGAGAGGATGGGCGCGAGATAGCGCTCCTTCTGCTCGGGAGTGCCCCACACCATCAGCGTGGGACCACCGAGCAGCAGGCCGAGCACGTTCGCCGGAAGCGGCACACGCGCCCGCCCAATCTCCTCGAAATAGATCGCCGACTCGGTCAGCGAGGCGCCCCGCCCACCGTACTCAACCGGCCAGGCGGGAGCCGCCCAACCGGCGTCATATAGCCGCCGCTGCCAGTCACGCCGCCACGCATACTGCACGTCTTCGCCACCCTGGGTGGGCTCCGCTGCCGGACGGTTCTCGGCAAGCCACGCCCGCAGCTCCTCACGGAACGCGGTCTCGCGCTCGTCGAAGGTCAGATCCACTGGGGCCCTCGCCTGGTGGTCACAGGTATGTATTCAACTACGACTGTGCACGACAAGCTCGTCGACCTCGAGTCGGCCGACTTTCGCCTTGGCGATATCGAGCCGCTTCACAGCCGCGCGCTTGATCGCCAGGTTGCGGATCGCCACAGCCCCCGCCGCGACGGCCCCGAAGGCGCTGGCGCCGAGCGCGAACGAACCGAGCGCCACCGCGCTAACCGACAACGCCCGTGACTCGCGACCCTTTCCGCGCGCGCCAGAGCCGCGACAGCGGCGTTTCTTGCGTCGCTTCATGCGGCGGGCGAGGCGAACGGCGGCAAGGGCAAGCGCTAGAGCACGCTCACGTTCACGCCGTCGTTGCCGCGCGCTCCTCTTCGACGGTTTCTTTTTCGTCGCCGACCCCATGGCTCAAATCATGATCGATGACTGTTGTCGCACATAGCGGTATGTGCCCGTGGAAGGCTCCCGGCAAACGGTCACCGGGTGCTCCACACCTCGCCCACCCCCTCAAATCCGAGCGCGCGCTTGGTGGCTTCGGTGAGGTCGAAGTCGCGACCCGCGACATACGGCCCACGGT
>JBOGYB010000153.1:0-5020 GCA_050696555.1 Solirubrobacteraceae bacterium
CGTGATCGTGCCGAACCCCGGGAGGTAGGAGTCGGCGAAGTGCAACCCCACCACCACGGGGATCGCTACGAACGCGACGCTTGCGGAGAGCAGTCCGACATAGGTGGCGAGCTGCAGCGGGAGGTGGGAGAAGGAGGCGATGGCGTCAAGTGAGAAGCGCACCATCTTGCGCACTGTGTACTTCGTCTCCCCGGCGGCGCGTGCGTCACGCTCGTAAGGGACCGCGGTCTGGGTGAAGCCCACCCACACGGTCATCCCACGTAGGAAGCGCGAGCGCTCGGTCATCGACAGCAGCGCGTCCAGGGCGTGGCGGTCGAGTAGCCGGAAGTCGCCGGAGTTCGGCTCGAGGTCGACCTGTGCGAGCTTGTCAAAGAGCTTGTAGAACCATGAGGCGGTGGCGAGCTTGAAGGCGGTCTCCCCCTCGCGTTGCTTGCGCACGGCGTATACGACGTCTGAGCCCCCCTCCCACTGCTCCACCATGCGAGGTATGAGCTCCGGTGGGTCCTGCAGATCCGCGTCGATCATCGCCACCACGTCCCCTCGCGCATGCTCCAGTCCCGCGGTGAGCGCCGCCTGGTGGCCGAAGTTTCTCGAGAGATGGATGACCCGCACGCGAGCATCGGCGGCGGCGAGCCGGTCGAGCAGGTCCGGTGTACGATCGGAGCTGCCGTCGTTGACGAGCACCAGCTCGAACGTGTAGTCGGCGACGGCTGCGCAGGCGCGCTTCACGAACGCCTCGACGAGCTCCTCCTCGTTGTAGACGGGGGCGACGACGCTTAGCAGGGCGGGGACGCGCACGTGGGTGTCCGGCATGTTTCCTTCCAGAGACGGCGAAGCTGGTTAAGTAGGGACCAATGAGAAGAGTAGGGGACAGGGCCGCGCGTGTGTTGAGCATGCCCCTCGTGGGGCAGTTCGTGAAGTTCGGGATCGTGGGTGTGTCGAACACGCTGATCTTCTTCCTCGTGTACACACTCCTACTGAAGGTGTTCGGCGTGTGGTACGTCGCGGCGTCGGGCATCGGCTTCGCGGTGGGCGCCACCAACGGTTTCCTGTGGAATCGCCGCTGGACCTTCCGTGGGCACGTAGGCGACGCGCTCACCCCGGTGCGCTGGTTTGTGGTGCAAACAAGCGGTTTGTTCCTCAATTTGGGTCTTGTGTACCTGTTCGTCGATGGCGCCGGTCTCGGCGAGCTGCTGGGGCAGGCGGTGACGATCGCGATCGTCACTCTCACCACGTTCTTCGCAAATCGCGCGTGGACGTTCAAGACGCATCCCGAGGTTGTGCTCGCGGACAGCCCCGCCGACCGGTAGCTCTCGCCCGGTTAGCGTTTGTTAAGAGACGAGTCCCACCGACTAGCGTCTCGACGGGAACTAGCGGAAGACGGCCAGCAGCGAGAGTCCCGCGGGGATCGGGCCGCCGTGACCGATCATCGCGGCCTCCAGGTGCAGCGGCTGACGCAGCGCCCAGTTCAGCGGCGCCGGCGGTACCCACAGGTCGAGACTCGACTTTGTGGTGGATGGCTTGAAGCGCTCCAACGCTCGCAGCACGATCGCGATAGGGAGCAGCAGAGAGTTGAAGTGGGCGGAGCTCTCCATACGCCACCCCGCGGCCTCGGCGGGGGCGAGCAGTGTGCGGCGGTTGTAGCGGCGGTGATGGTGGTTGATCTCGTCATGCCCGCTCCACAGCCACTGGTAGGCGGGAACGGTCACGAGCAGAGCTCCCCCCGGCTTGGTGACACGGCGTAGCTCGCGCAACGCGCCCACGTCGTCCTCGAGATGCTCGATCACGTCGAGGCTCACGGTCAGGTCGAACGCGCCCCCGTCGAAGGGCATGTTCATCACCGATCCCTCGATAACCTCCCCGGTATTGCGCTCGCGGGCCAGTCGGACGCTTGTCTCAGACAGCTCCACGCCCGTGACGGTGCCGTGGCGGGCAAGCTCAACCATGTTGCGCCCGCTGCCGCAACCCGCGTCGAGGATGCGCGCGCCCGCCGGTAGGTCGAGTCGCTCGATCGCGCTCTCGAGCACGCGGCGGCGGCCCTGGTACCACCAGTGGCGGTCCTCGGCGCGGTGCGTCTGCAACTCGTACTCAAGCTCCATATGGGGCATCTTTCACGAACGGGCGGCGGCGCGCGGCGCGACCCCTTCGGAGTCTGTCGTAATCTTGAGCGATGCCCTTCCGGTCAAATCACTTACCCGCCACTTCGCTGACGGCGTGATGGGAGTGCCGGCGGAGGGGTATCGCCTGACCGGCATATCGCCGAAGGCCTACGAGCACCCGGCCGACCGGGCGGCGACGGCGGCGCTGAAGTCGATCCCTTACATGGACAAGGTGGTGCGCAAGCTGATCGAGCTCGGCTACGAGCGCGCGCTGCGCCAGGCGTATCTCGGCTCGTCGGTGCGGTTGGGCGAGGAGCAGCTCGCCGACGTGTGGATGGCTCATATGCGCGCATACGCGACGCTCGACGTAGAGCCGGTGCCGGATCTCTACCTCACCCAGATGCCGATCGCCAACGCGCTCACGATCGGAGCCGGACGTCCGATCGTGGTGGTGCAATCCGGACTGGTTCAGCTACTAGACGTGGAGCAGCTCCGGGCGGTGTTCGCCCACGAGGCGGGGCACGTGCTCTCCGATCATGTCCTCTATCGCACCGCGCTTGTGATCCTGCTGCGTCTCAGCGCGATCCCCGGCATTCCTCTGCCGTTGTTGCCGGTGCGTGGGGCGCTGATGGAGTGGTTTAGGGCGGCGGAGCTCACCTGCGATCGCGCGGCGGCGCTTGTGACGCGTGACCCGCTGGCGGTGTGCCGGACGCTGATGGTGGTGGCGGCGGGCGCCGAGGCAGAGCGGCTGGATCTGGATGTGTTCATGCGTCAGGGCATCGACTACCGCGAGAAGGGCTCCGGCTTGGAGCGGTTGTCGCGGCTGCTGCTCGACCTCAACATCACCCATCCGATGCCCGTCCAGCGGGTGCATGAGCTGATGGAGTGGGTGAAGGGTGGTGACTACGATCGCATCGTGGGCGGCTCATACATGACGCGCGACGAGCCGCTCAAACCACGCGAGGAGGCGGGCGACGCGGTCGCCCACTACTCCGAGCGCTTCCGCGAGATGTTCCGCGAGGCGGGCGAGTCGGTCAACGACATCGGCCAGCAACTGAGCGACTGGCTGCGCCGCGGTCGCCACAGCGAGGAGTAGTCCACTCCCCCACGCTCCGGCCTCGGGTGGGCTTAGTAGCCTGAGCTCGGTTACCGGTGCCCTGCGCGCCGGCACGGCCACCTTCGCCACAATTGAGCGATCGAGCGGGGCGGCCGATAACAAGAGGATGGAGCGCAGCGACAGCTTGCAACGACAGAGCACGCGCCGACTCGGCGCACTCGCCGGCCTGGTGGCAGCGAGTGCCTGCTGCCTGTCCCTTGCCTGCGGACCGGCGCGCGCCGAACCGCTCACACCGCCGGGGCACACCGTCTTCACGGGACTCACCGGGGGCTCTTCGAGTGCCTTCCAAGCCGAAGTGGGGAAGCACCCCGCGGTGGATGGGGTGTGGGTGACGTGGGGCAAGCACTTCGAATCGGCGTTTGGTCAGGCGGCGTTCAACCATGCGCGGTTGATGCTCCACATCTCCACAGCTCAGGGGTATGGGGCGCCCGAGCAGATAACCCCGCAAGGTATCGCGCAGGGGGAGGGGGATGGCTACCTATTGAGCCTTGCTGCGCGGATCGCGCGCAACCCGACACCGGTGTACATCCGTTTGCTACCGGAGATGGACAACGCCAACAACGCCTATTGCGCTTTTAACCAGGATGGGTCTTCGCGCGGTGCCTCGCACTCGCCCGCGAACTTCGTCCGTGCGTGGCGACGGACTGTGCTGATTATGCGCGGGGGATCTCTGGCGAGGGTCGACGCGCGCCTTCATGCACTGGGACTCCCACCTGTGCGGGGCACGAGCGCCGCGATCCTGCCTCAGCCGAAGGTGGCGTTCATGTGGGTGCCGCAGACGGCGGGCACACCCGACACGCGTGCCAACGGGCCTAATCCCTATTACCCGGGGGGTGCTTACGTGGACTGGGTGGGGACCGACTTCTACAGCAAGTTCCCCAACTTCACGGGTCTGAAGCGCTTCTACTCCGAACACCCCCACAAGCCGTTCGTGTTCGGGGAGTGGGCGATGTGGGGGGACGACAGTCCCGCTTGGGTGGGGAGCCTGTTCTCGTTCATCGCCACCCACCAGGAGGTGCGCATGGCGCTCTACAACCAGGGAGAACAGGAAGATGGTCCGTTTCGGCTAAACCGCTTCCCCCACGCGCGGAGTGCCATCCGTAGGGGGCTTTCCTCCCGCAGGTTCCTTGCCTATGCGCCCGAATGGACGCCGGCAGGGCAAGCGGGGCGCTTAACGCTTGCTTACTCCGTGCGCGCGCGCGAGTCCTACCCCACGGCAACACACAACCCGGCCATTCCCCTCCCGCGTACCGAGGGGGCTGCCCTTGCGAGTCAGGCGGATGCGCAGGCGCAGGCCTACCTGCAAATAGCCGAAGCGGGCGTGACCCGTGCAGAGCGCTTGTGGCGGGACAAACGCCTGGGCTGGTATGACAGCCGTCTCGGCGGCCACACTCGTTATCCGCTCGTCACGATCTGGGACGCGGTGCCGCTGTTCGAGGCGGTGGACGCGATCGACATCGCCTCTCCCACGCCTGCCCACAAGGACGCGGTGGCGGCATTCGTGCGGGGGGCGGAGCGCTACTGGGACGCCAAACTGCGCCCCACCCCGGCGTTTGCGCCCTACCCGGCCGACCGGGGGCAGGTGCGCACATGGTTCGACGACAACGGGTGGTGGGGGTTGGCGTTTCTTGATGCCTACCGCGCCACCGGCACGGCGCGCTATCTGCGCGACGGGGAGCGTGCGTTTGCCTTCATCGCCGCCGAGGGCTGGAGGAAGAACGGGGGAGGGTTGTGGTGGAACACCTCCCACCCCTACCTCGCGGGGGAGCCGCTGGCGGCTGGGTCACTGCTGGGGGCTCTGCTC
>JBOGYB010000154.1:0-5006 GCA_050696555.1 Solirubrobacteraceae bacterium
GGTAGACGCTGGTCTGCACCTTCACCCGTGCTCCTACGGTGACGTCGTTGTCGACCACGCTGCCGCGCCCGATCACCGACCCCTGTCCTACGGTGGAGCGCTCGCGCACGAAGGACTGGTCGCCGAGGATCGCTTCAGCGGAGATCGTGGCGCCGGCGAACACCACCGCCCCGGCGCAAACGGTCACGCGCTTGCCGATCACAAGCGCGCCTACGTCCCCTTTGGCCGATGAGCCGCGGGCAAGGCGCGGGCGCTTGCCGAGTACGGCATTGTCCTCGACGATGCACCCGGCGCCGATCGCGGTGCCGTCGTGCACGACCACGTTGGCGCCAAAGCTGACGCTCTCGCCGACAGTCACGTCCTTGCCGAGCACGAGGCCGGGCGCGCGCTCGTTCATCGCGGAGCCTCCGGTTGCACGGCGGTGGGATGGTTCACAGCCGCACCACGTTCCCCGCGTCGCTCCCTCTCGTGACACCACGCAGGTCGAGCACGATCCGCGCGCGAGCGGCGATCAGCTCGTGGTCGAGGTCAGGGTGAGCGGTCACGATGAGCGCTAGATCGACATCTTCGAGCGCCTGCTCCAGCGGCAGGCTCTCGAGGTCGAAGTCTTGCAAGGCGGGCACATGGGGGTCGTGGTAGCGCAGCTCCGCCCCCAGCTCACCGAGCAGGTCGAGGATCTTCAGCGCGGGGGATTCGCGCACATCGCCAACGCCGGGCTTGTAGCTCACGCCGATGACGGCCACACGCGCGCCTTGCACAGGCAGGCCCGCCTCGTTGAGCGCGCGCTGGGCCTTGGCGACGCAGTGGTAGGGCATCTGCTGGTTGATCTTCCCCGCGAGCTCGATGAACTCGGTGGTCATATCGAACTCGCGCGCGCGCCAGCTCAGGTAGAAGGGGTCCACCGGCAAGCAGTGCCCACCCATACCCGGGCCGGGATCGAAGCGCATGAAGCCGTAGGGCTTGCTCGCCGCCGCATCCACCACCTCCCAGATATCGATCCCCATCCGGTCGGTGAGCATCGCCAGTTCGTTTACGAGCGCGATGTTCACCGAGCGGAAGATGTTCTCCAGCAGCTTCGTGAGCTCCGCCGCCTCGGGGCTCGATACACGCACGATCTGCTCGCACACGAGCCTGTACAACGCCTCGGCACGGTCGGCGCAGGCGTCGGTGAGCCCGCCCAGCACCTTCGGGGTGGTGCGCAGGGTGTAGTCGGTGCGGCCCGGGTCCACACGCTCGGGGGAGAAGGCGAGGTGGAAGTCCCGCCCCGCGGTAAGCCCTGATTCCTCCAGCAGCGGAGCCACTCGATCGCGCGTGGTGCCGGGGTAGGTGGTGGACTCGAGCACCACGAGCTGGCCCGCCTTCAAGACCCGCGCAAGCACACGGGCGCTCTCCACCAACGACCCCAAGTCCGGCTCGCGATTGGGTGTGAGCGGGGTGGGCACACACATGAGCACCGCATCGACCTCCCCCAGCTGCTCGTAACTACTCGTCGGAGAGATCCGATCTAGAACCCCCCGCAGGCGCTCGGAGGGGACATCCTCGACGTATGACTCACCCCGTTCGAGCGACTGCACCTTGTGGACGTCGAGATCCACCGCAACCACCTCGCAGCCCTCCTCGGCAAACGCCACGGCGAGCGGCAGCCCGACGTAGCCGAGCCCGATGATGCCAACGGTAGTCATCCGCGCTGGAGTCTAAGGACCGTCGCCCTGGAGCGCCCGCATATCGGCCTCCACCATACGTCGCACAAGCTGCTCGAAGCTCACCCGCGGCTCCCACCCGAGCCGCTCTCGCGCCTTGCGCGGGTCGCCGATGCTCGCCGAGCGCTCCGGCGGGCGCACGAGCCGGGGGTCCGCAAGCACGTGATCCCCAACCTCCAGGCCGACGCACGCAAAGGCCACCTCGACCAGCTCCGCGACCGTGTGCCCGACACCGCTGGCGAGCACGTAATCGTCGGGGCGGTCCTGCTGGAGCATCAACCACGCCCCCTGCATCGTGTCGCCGGCAAACGACCAATCGCGCACCGCATCCAGGTTTCCGAGCGTCACCTGCTCGGCTCGCCCGAGCTTGATCTTCGCGACTCCGTAGGTGACCGCGCGGGTCACGAACTCCATCGAGCGTCGCTCCGACTCGTGGTTGAAGAGGATGCCCGAGCACACCCACAAGTCGTCGCGATCGCGCATCGCTCCTGTGAGCTGATGCGCAGCCAGCTTGGCGATCGCGTACGGCGAGGTGGGCCTGCACCGCGTCTGCTCGTTTTGCGGGCTCTCGTCGGTATCGCCGAATATGGCGCCCGAGCTCGCCACGAACACCCGCGGTCGGGGATCGCTGTCGCGCGCCGCCTCGAGCAGTGCGGCCGTTGCCTCGACGATCTCCCGCATCGTCTCCCCCGGACGCTCCCACGACGCAGGTACGAACGAGGGCGAGGCGAGGTGGTAGACCTCATGCGGCCACGTCCGCTCCACCGCCGCTCGCAGGCTCGCCGCGCTGAGCAGGTCGCCGTCGAGCACCCCCACGCGCCCGCGCAGGTGCTCTGAGCAGCCAAGCTCACGCTCCTCACCGCCACGTACCACGCCGCTCACCTCATATCCCTTCTCCAGCAGCAGCTCGGCCAGGAACGACCCATCCTGCCCGGTCAGGCCCGTAATCAGCGCGCGTCTCGGCTCGGTGGTCACGCGGGGAGCTTAGTTCCGTACAACGCTCTGAGCCCCGCTGCCACGACCTCCGGCGCGCATAGCTCGCGCACTCGGGCTTGGGCGCGGTCGCCGGCGTCGGCGTCCCCCCACAACCGCCCGACGGCCTCGGCCAGCGACGTGGGGTCGCCGGGCTCTGCCAGACCGGGCTCGTCGACCAGCTCGGGGAGCGCGCCTATGCGGCTTGCGGCTACCGGTAGGCCGGCGGCCATTGCCTCGGCCGCGGCCATGCCGAACGTCTCGGCAGAGCGGGAGGGGACCATCGCGAGTGCGGCGCCTTTGCGTAGGCGAGCGAGCTCCTCGTCGTCCACGTGGCCGACGAAGCGCACTTCATTGGGCTTGGGAGCTGTGTGTGGGTATTGCTCTTCGAGGTGACTCGCGTGCGTGCGTGGAGTAAGGCTTTCTCCGCGCGCGTACGCGTGGAGGGCGTCCCGCTCAGGACCGTCTCCTGCCACCACCAACGGCACTCTTGCGATGCGACACGCGTCGATCGCGACGTCCACGCCCTTCTCTTGCGACAGGCGCGATACGACCAGAGCGTACTTACCCGTCGCCGGGCTCCCGCCGTCTGAGACCCCCACCGGCGGTGGGAGCACATGCACCCGCTCGAAGTCCAGCGGCGCCCCCAGCTCGCGCAGGCGCTCGCACGCGAACGCGCTTGGCACGATCACCGCGTCGGCCTGCTCTGCCATGCGGCGCTGCCACAAGGCGAGCGCGGCGCCGTAGGCGAGCGCCTCGCCGCGGCTGCCGCGGCAATTGTGGACTACCCCCGGCAGCGTGTTGCGCCCGTGACAGCGCGTGCACTCCCTCCCCTCGATGAAGCACACTCCGGTGGCGCACACGAGCCTGTACTGGTGCAGGTGCAACACCACCCGCGCCCCCCCGCTCCGCGCGGCTGCGAGCGCCCTCCAGCCGAACTGCGGGTTGAGGTTGTGGGCATGCACCACCCGCGCCCCCGTCATCCGCACCGCCTTGGCGACGTCGCGCGGGGCCAACCCTCCGCGCAGCAAGCCAACGGCAGCACGACCCTTGCCGAGGCTTGCGGAGTCCCGCGCCAACAGCTCCGCGTCCTCGCCGAGATGCTCGCGCACAAGCGACAGCAGCTCGTACACCACACGCTCCTCGCCGCCCGTCGTGCGGTAACGGTTGTGCAGGAAGAGGACCATCCCCTACCGGAGCCTATCCCGACGGGGGCGTGGTGGGGGTGGTGTGGACACCGCTCGGATGGGCGGATGGTGCCGCGATAGGCGATGAGGGGCGACCGACCCGGCGGCAAACCTAGACTGTTGCGGTCATGGCATCTCATTCGAGCGCGCCCACCGCGTCGATCGTCGTCCCCACCCGCGCGCGCCTCGACTATCTGGAGGTGGCGCTCGCGTCGATCTCGCCGCAAGCCACCGCCGTCGGAGCGGAGCTGATCGTGGTCGACGACGCCGGCCCCTCCGCCGCCGCACGCACTCTGGTCGAGCGTGTTGGCGCCCGCTACGAGCCCCACCCTCAACCGCTGGGTTTGAACGTGGCCCGCAACACAGGCGTCGAGCGCTCCCGCGGCGAGCTTGTGGTGTTCGTCGACGACGACGTGGAGGTCTCTGACGGCTGGCTCCCCGCACTGCTCGCAGCCGCACACGAGCACCCCGGAGTGGACGTCTTCACCGGTCCCATCCGTCCCCGCCTGGAAGGCTTCCCCCCGCGCTCGTGCGGACGCGAGGCGCCCCCCATCACAACGCTCGACCTCGGTCCCACCGACACCCCCGCCCACTTCGCCTGGGGGTCCAACATGGCGATCCGCCGCTCCGCGCTTCAGCGCGTCGGACCGTTCGATACCTCGCTCGAGCACGGCGGCGACGAGCAGGAGTGGCAGGAACGGCTGCTCGCACCACACACCGCTGTAGCGCATACCGGCACGCCGAAGATCCTCTATGTCGCAAACGCCTCCCTCGACCACCGTCGCTCCCCGGCCGATGCGCGCCTGCGAGCACTCTGCCGCGCCTCCCGCATGCGCGGCCGCGCGGCACGGCGCTTCGATGCCTGGCGCGGCGAGGCCCCGTCCATCGCTCGTGAGGTTGCCACCCTCGCCGGCTGCGCCGGCCACGTCCTCCGCTACCGTTGCCCCGCCGCGCTCACGATGGTCGCTCACAGCGTTGGCCGCCTCCAGGAAGCGATACGCGCCGGTGTGAAGTCCCCCACAACAGAGAAGAGCGGGCAAAACCCCGGTGCGGGATCGACGGCGCCCCCGTCGAACGGCCAATCCCCCGACGACTTCCTCTCAGGCGAGAGCGGCACCGTCGGCGGCGCCGACGCTCTGCGTCGCGC
>JBOGYB010000155.1:0-5000 GCA_050696555.1 Solirubrobacteraceae bacterium
TCACGTTCACTGCGCGCGCACCGCCGAGGAGGTCATCTTCGGTCGAGAGCTGCGCGAGTTGGATCGCTCTCACATCGGCTACCAACTGCATGTGCGCGCCACCGGCGAGCACGGTCGTGTGACCCCCGATCAGCTCGACGGGTTGTGTCCCGATTGGAGCACCCGCGAGGCGTTCGTGTGTGGTCCTTCAGGCCTGATCGAGGCGATGAGCGAGCGTTGGAAGCGCGACGGAGATCCGACGAAGATGCACGTCGAGCGCTTCCAGCCCGAGGGGAGAGTTGGCGAGGGCGAGCGCGGGACCGGGGGCGCCATCCGCTTCTGCTCCAGTGGCATCGAAGCGGTGAGCGACGGCGAGCAACCCATCCTCCAAGCCGGGGAGAGCGCAGGAGCAAAGCTCCCCTTCGGCTGCCGCATGGGTATTTGCCACACCTGCGTCGGTCGTTTGCGGGGTGGTCAGGTGCGTGACCTGCGCACCGGCCGTGTCCATGGGCAACCGGGGGAAATGCTGCGTACCTGCGTCAACGCGCCCGAGGGCGCGATCGAAATCGACCTCTGATTCAGCGAGAAGGAGACCGTCCGATGCCAAGCGTCCAAGCCGAGAGGCCCATCACCGAGTGTGGGGAGCCCTTTGCGGCGTCCCCCACCCAACCCGAGCACAATCGCTCCGGGACTCATCCGGTGGATGAGCCCAGGAGCCCCCTCGCCCACCTCACAGCAGAGCAGATCGAGGAGCTGGGGCGTGAGTTCGACGCGATCCACGAGGAGGTGTTCGCCGACCTGGGCGAGCGTGACTCGAGGTATATCCGCAACACCATCAAGCTTCATCGTCGGCTCGTGCTCGCCGCACGGGCGATGCTGCTCGGCTCGCGCTACAAGCCACTGTGGCTGGGCGGGACCGCTGCGCTGTCGGTGGCGAAGATCCTGGAGAACATGGAGATCGGCCACAACGTGATGCACGGGCAGTGGGATTGGATGAACGACCCCGACATCAACTCCCAGAGCTGGGATTGGGACACCGCCTCACCGGCGGACGCGTGGCGGCATTCCCACAACTACGAGCACCACACATTCACCAACATTCGCGGCAAGGACCGCGATTTGGGGTACGAGATCATGCGCATCGATCCCCAGCAGCGGTGGCATCCGGTGTATCTCTTCCAGCCCCTCTACAACCTCCTGTTGATGGGGTTCTTCGAGTGGGGGGTGGCGCTCCACGACCTCGACTTCGACGCGATCCACTCCGGCGAGAAGTCAAAGAAGCAGGTGACCGGAGAGCTGAAGGCGATCGGCGTGAAGGCACGCAGGCAGATCGTCAAGGACTACATTGCCTTCCCTCTGCTTGCAGCGGGACTCGCCGCGATCGTTGCGAGCGCCAGGAAGCCCGACGGGGCCGGCGAGGCAGGGACGGCCGATGAAGCATCGAGCAAGGGCGGGAGACCGGCAGGGGGAGCACTGCGCTCGACGCTCACCGGAGCCTTCAAGTCGACGCTCGCCGCCAACTTCACCGCGAACATCGTGCGCAACGTGTGGGCCCACTCGATCATCTTCTGCGGACACTTCCCGGATCAGACCTACACCTTCAGCGAGCAGGAGGTCGAGAACGAGACCCGTGGGGGTTGGTATGTACGCCAGTTGCTCGGCTCGGCGAACATCGAAGGGGGATCGCTCTTCCACCTGATGGCGGGCAACCTGAGCTTCCAGGTGGAGCATCACCTATACCCCGACATGCCCTCCAGCCGCTACGCGGAGATTGCGCCGCGAGTGCGTGATGTGTGCCAACGGTACGGTCTCCCCTACAACACGGGTCCTCTGCACAAGCAACTCGGCAGTGTGCACCGCACGATCCTGCGACTGGCGTTTCCGGGCGGCAAGCCGCGCGACAAGCCAGGGCCCTACCGACCCGCTTGAGGCGCCGACCCCTGCCTACGCGAGTTCGGAGGGTCTGCCTTTAGGAGGCGATCAGACGCGTGCGCAGATGCGCACCCACCTTCCGCTTCACCCGCTGCAACGCGTTGTCGACCGTCTTGGTGTCGCACCCCAAACGCTCCCCCACCTGCTCGTAAGAGCAACCGTCGAGGTAGAGCGACAATACGCGGCTCTCCAGCTCTGAGAGAGCGGTCGAGAGGCAGCCGACGAGCGAGCGCAGCTCCTCGGATGAGATCACGCGGTTCACCGGGTCGTTCACGGAGGGTCCGGCGATCGTCTGGTCGAGCGTGGGCACATCATCGCCGGCGGCTGCGGGAGTGGAGGAGAACGACACGTACTGGTTGAGGGGGGTGTGCTTGTTGCGGGTGGCGGTCTTCACCGCCGTGATGATCTGGCGCGTGATGCAGAGCTCGGCGAAGTTGCGAAACGAGGACTCGCGATCGGTGCGGTAGTCACGAATCGCCTTGTAGAGACCGACAAGGCCCTCTTGGATGAGGTCGTCGGAGTCGCCCCCCGCGAGGAAGTAGGAGGAGGCCTTCAGACGTACGAAGCCGTAGTAGCGACGTACCAGACGGTCGTAGGCGTTGCGATCTCCCTGCTTTGCCAGGGCGATCAAGAAGCCATCATCAACCTTGACTTCAGATTGAGGGTTATGGGAGATTCGTGCCACGAGCAAATCCTTTCTTGGCTGTATGCAGCCAAAATGTGCTCAGTGGCGCACTCCTCCCCTGGCGCCAACTGCTATGGAGTCAACCTTAGGTTGAGCGTTATGTGGGCGGCAGCTTCGCACAGTTATGGAGCCTTGTCAAGGCGCGCTTCGCGGTCGTGCAAGATTCCATACAGCAACGCCGATGCGGCGGCCGCGACCCCAAGCGACTCCATACGCCCGTGAAGCGGCAGCGCGACGAGCTGGTCGCATGTGGTCGCTACCCGTGGGCGCAATCCACTGCCCTCGCTGCCGAGCACGAGCACAATCCCCCCTGAGTAGTCTGGGGTTGTGTACATAACCCTCTCCGGCCCCTTCCCACCGGGCGAACCCACCGGGGCGCTGGCTCCATAGGACCAGCACCCCGCCGCGCGAGCCTCGACGAGAAAGTCGGCGATATTGCGCACTCGCGCGACACGGATGTGCTCAACCGCGCCAGCGGACGCCTTGCACACCGCGGGGGTGATCTCCGCGGAGCGACGCTCGGGGATGACCACCCCGGTGGCGCCCACACACTCGGCGGTGCGGCAAATCGAGCCGAGGTTCTGAGGGTCCTGTACCTGGTCGAGCGCCACGATCCAGGGATCAGGCCTCCTCAGGAGCTCCTCGGGGGCGACGTATGGGAAGCCGCCGGCTTCGGCGCACACGCCCTGGTGGACGGGGGAGCCACAGCGACGCTCGATGTCCTCCGCCCCGCACACCCTCACCTTTGCGCCCTTCAACCAGGGTTCCTTTGCCGCGCCGGCTGTGACCCACACCTCCGAGACCGCATGGGCGCGCCGCCCACGTAGGGCCTCCCGCACGGGGTTACGACCGTAGAGGATCACCGGGGGAGCAGCTCGAACCCGCCGGCCCCGTCACGAACCTCCCAACCCAAGGCGGCAATCTCGTCGCGCAGACGGTCGGCGGCGGCGAAATCGCGGGTAGCGCGCGCCTGCTCGCGTGCCAGCGCCAGCTCATGGATCTCCTCCGGGGCCTGCGCCAACGGAGCGAGCAACGTCTCGAGGCCCAGCACCTGAAGCATCTCGCGCAGGTGTGAGTCGCCGGCGTCACCGGAACCGGTGGCCTCGCGTATCCACTCGTTGAGGACCGCCAGCGCATCCGGCGTGTTGAAATCGCGGGCGAGCGCCGCAAAGAATCGCTCGCGCAGCGGGTTGAGGGTGGCGGGAGATTCACCAGTGGACAGGCGGCGTCCAGCTTCGCGGATGCGGCTCACGTTGGCGCCCGCCTGCTCGAGCGTCTGCTCTGAGAATGCGAGCGGCTGGCGATAGTGGCCGCTGACGAGGTACATCACCACGGCGTCGCGCCCATAGCGCTCGAGCACCTCGTGCAGCAGCGCGATGTTGCCCACCGACTTCGCCATCTTCTCGCCGGTGAACTGGATCATGCCGTTGTGCATCCAGATGCGGGCGAGCTCCTCCCCGCGCGCCGCCCGCGTCTGAGCAGCCTCGTTCTCGTGGTGGGGGAACACGAGGTCCGACCCACCCCCGTGGATATCGAAGCCGACGCCGAGCAGGCTCTCGGCCATCGCCGAGCACTCGATGTGCCATCCCGGGCGACCTCTCCCCCAGGGCGACTCCCACCACGTGTCCTCCCCCTCCTTATGAGCCTTCCAGAGAGCGAAGTCGAGCGGATCCTCCTTGCGATCGGGTGGGTGGGAACCCGATATATCCTCGCCTTGATCCATATCGTCGATCTGACGGTGTGAGAGCGAGCCGTAGCCGGGGTCGGAGCGCACATGGAAGTACACATCCCCCCCGCTCTCATACGCGTGACCTGAGTCGATGAGAGCGGCGATGTAGGCGACGATCGCATCCATCGTCTCGGAGGCAAGGGGCTCATGGTCTGGACGCTCCAGGACGAGTAAATCTGTGTCAGAGACGTAGTGGGCCGTCATCTCCTCCGCCAACTCCGCGCTCGGACGTTGAGCGGGGCGCGCGGCGTCGTAGATCTTGTCGTTCACATCGGTGACGTTCACCACGAGCGTCGTCTCATAACCCTCGTGCACGAGGAAGCGCTTGAGCAGGCTGAACACCACGAACGGTCGGGCGTTCCCTATGTGGATGCGGCTGTAGACGGTAGGTCCACACGCATAGATCCCCACCCGCCCGATATCGCGCGGCTCGAGCGTGAGCAGCTTCCCGGTGCGGGTGTCGTGCAGCTCGATCTCTCGCATAGCCGGGCAACAGTAGCGCCCGGCGACGCATACAAGCCTTCAAAGCAGGGCGTCTCCAGCCGGCAGAGCGAGACGGCGTGCTCAGTCGGAGATGCGCAGGCTCACAACCGCCAGCGCCGCGACGCCCTCGCCGCGCCCCACAAAGCCGATGCCCTCACCTGTGGTGGCCTTGACGTTCACACGCCCGGGGGC